>JANNDZ010000496.1:0-4424 GCA_031378395.1 Pseudanabaena sp. OTE_75_metabat_487_sub | reverse complement strand
CGTATTCGGTTTGGTTGTCAAATCTTACGCCGATTAGGGTGTCTGGATCGATCCAATAGTCGTATAGTCGCCTTCCTGTGATCGGATAGCGTGTTTCGGTTTTCCATTCGGGTTTGTTCGTCCGATCTATATTTTTGGCATAGATAAAATTCCACGAATATGGGAAAAAGCTCGCAAAGGTTTGCGCTGCTAGTTCTGTTGTGGTTAGTGATTTTGGCTCTAAGCCTTTAGTTGTAAATTCAAGATCCGCAACATTAGAAACATGATCTATCTGTGAGGTCAAGCTACTCGACCTCCTTTTTGCTTGCCTTCGGCGATCGCTTTCCCGATCTGCTGAGTCAAGTCTCGCAAATTTAATAACATCTAGGTTGTCCTGATTGTAAGGGTTGTAGCGTTTTCAATCAGGAAACGGATAGACTTTTTAGACTTGTTCGATGATTATTTTTGACAAATTTAAAAAATTTGCAGCAAAAACTGTTGCTAAACTCGTATCTTGCGTTAAGATATAAGAAAGCATCGAACAAATCTTGCCTCGCCAAAAGCAAACTCTGCCCGTTTCCAAAAAATTTAATTTGTACCTTCGGGTTTTCAAAAAGCTAGTGGTTCGCGTCACTGGCTTTTTGGTTTGAAGGGGTAAAAAACTTAAGTAATCTCCTGTAGATAAAAAAGTGTGATCAAAGCATACATTAATCTCTCTAGATCTGCTCTGTAAAAGATCAAAATTTTATTAATCTCCGACTAAATTGTGCTAATAAGCCTCGAAACTGTCATCTGTGACACTATTTAGCCAACAGGAAGCAATCGTAGTAGTTGCCCTCAATAAAGATTTCCGCAGTAGTGTTTTCACTACCGCCAGAGACTATAGCAACAAGGGCATAATCATACATAGAAATGTCTGAAGGAGAAAAGTAAATGTTTTTTCACCCATCCTATTTGATCCTCATCCCAGGGATGATCTTGATGTTTTGGGCGCAGCAGCGAGTCAAAGCAACTTACGAAAAATATGCAGATATGCGATCAAGCTTAGGAATGACAGGTGCACAGGTTGCTAAGACCATCCTGCAACGCATGGATATCCATGATGTGACTGTAGAGCAAGTGGCAGGAGAACTGACCGATCATTACGATCCTTCTGCGAAGGCGGTGCGCTTATCGGAATCAGTGTATGCATCATCATCACTAGCTGCGGCCGCGATCGCAGCCCATGAATGTGGTCACGTTTTACAAGATGTTCGCGGTTATCAATTTATGAATATCCGCGCATCGCTTGTGCCAGTAGCAAATATCGGTGCGAACTTTGGACCATTGATGGTGATGGCGGGGCTATTTCTGACTTCGCTAGGCAGTTTGAGTGTAGTTTTCATCAATATTGGCATAGCTTTATTTGCTAGTGCAATCCTATTTCACATCGTCACTTTACCTGTTGAGTTTGATGCTTCTAGCCGAGCTTTGAAGCTGATTGATGAGCTAGGCATTCTCCAAGGTGATGAAAATATCGGTGCTCGGAAGGTACTTAACGCTGCTGCATGGACATATGTAGCGACGGCAATTTATGCCGCACTTCAACTTGTGCAGTTATTGTTAATTCGCGGCGATCGCTAATTACCGTAATCCCAAAATATAAAGCGGCGCATTGCTCCACTTTATATTTTGGGAAGTAAAAAAGTGAGTTGCAATGCTATGCACTGCAACTCACTTTTTTCGGTAGATATAATTCAGATGGCGACAGTTATATAATAAATTCAAGAAAACAGGACAAGATTTGGATAACGCATAAATTTATGTTGATCGCACAGCTTGCTTCCAAAATCGAAAAAGTTAAAGTTTACTCCGAAGGCTCCACTGTGAAGCGTTTGGCTAGTCTGTCAGCGATCGCATGGCAAAATGAAAATACTGAAAATGTCGAAGTCGAGATCGTGGGATTACCGCTAGCTCTGGATGATGCCAGTGTCAGGGTGCGGGTGGACAATGGCGAAACTGGAACTGACGAGAATGTAATTGTTACAGATGTGCGGGTTGGTTTGAGTGTCCCACCACCCGTGGAAGTTCCCATATCAGATTTAGAAGAATTAATACAGTCGGCAAAAGCTGAGGTCGATCGCTTAAATGATCTGCAAAGTGTAATTGCTCTAGAAATGGCGGCTTTGAATGTGTTGAATGTCCCCGATCGCCCTATAGGAGAAGAGGGCAAAGCTCCACCAATTTCACCAACAGGTGCAAGGGTCGCATTAGCAAATTTCAAGGATGAGCAGAAACAGTTACGCATCAAAGAAAAGCGCGAACTTCATCTGCAATTGCGAAAAGCCATAGAAAATCTGCGCGATCTGCAACAACAGCAAAACCTTGCCTCCAATGCCAATGTTGCTAAAGAGAATGAGTTACGCAAAACCATTGTCGCTCGTTTGCAAATTAGCGATCGGCAAGCAGCTTCTTTAGCCATACCTGACAATCTGCAACTGATTGTGGAATATTTTGTGCAGGGGGCAAAATGGACACCCACCTATGTTTGTCGGCTGAATAGTGCCAACAATACGGCAGTGATCGCCTTGCGAGCTTTGATCTGTCAGCGTACTGGTGAGGATTGGTCGGGTGTGCAGATCGAGCTTTCGACTGCTACGCCGACGGGTTGGTGTGAGTTACCAGAGTTACCCTCTTTACGATTAGGGCGATCGCAAGCATTTGCGTCCAAAAAAGCTTGGCGCAATCCACCCAAGGGCGCAGAGATTCTGTTTGAAGATTATGATCTTCAGAGATATATCGCCTATAACGTAATTAGTACTACTTCAGTTTCGCAAAATTTTCAAGTTCCGAACTTATCGCCATTATCAATAATATCGCAATCGATTCTTAGCCAGCAGATTGAAAACTTCAAAACAACCTCAGTCTGGGATGATAGCCAACTAGATGATGATTGTGTTCCAATCTATAGCGGAGAAAATTTTGCTATGGAAGATTTGGATGAATTTGCTAATCTTGAATCTGTATTACAGACTCCATTCAGCAAGAAGATAGCGGCTCCATCTTCAGAGGGAACATACGCACGGAGTCGGAAAGCATTTGCTCCTCAACCTGTTATGACTAGAGCAATGGCTTCCCCCCAATCTTACAATCGCGTTGCTGAAACAACAGGCGCATCATTCTCAGAATCTATCTTTGATCCTGTCCAAGAGATTAAGAATTATGGGATGATGCGATTGGCTGATCCTAGTAATATCTCACAACGTGGAAAACTCAGTTTGCCAGATGTGCAGACAATTTATTTGGAATCACTGAAGCGATCGCAAATGACGGTTAACTTCGATCTAACCGTAGTTTTACAACAAGCGTTAAGTCTGGCTGCTTGCCAGAACACTCATTTACCTGCGGGTACTGTCAATGTGCGGCAAATGGTAGGCGCATTCGACTTTGCCTATCTTGGAACGGGACTAGTCGATATTCCGTCCGATGGGAAGTTTCACTCAGTCGCATTGCTGGAAGAGGATGCGGAGATTGATTTGCGCTATATCGTCGTCCCCCGTGAAGATACCAATGTTTTTCGGATAGCACAACTTCGCAATCCACTGCGATCGCCACTATTGGCAGGCTCTACGGATGTCTATGTTGATGGAGAATATATTCTCTCAACGCAGATTAATACAGTGCCGCCCAAAGGACAAATGGAACTGGGCTTAGGCGTAGAACAGTCAATCAAAGTCGCCCGAAATACTTCCTTTAAAGAAGTGCGATCGGGGATGAGTTTGGTCGCTTTTAACGAGTTGCGTCACAGTATCCAGATTGCGATCGCCAATCGACTAGGACGAGATGCCAGAATCGAAGTACGCGAACGTATTCCAGTTCCTCAAGCTGATGTAAAAGTAGATGTGACGGTCACACAGGTTTCCCCAGCATGGGAGAAATATGAACAGCAAGAACGCAATGCCGTGATTAAAGGCGGCTATCGTTGGCAAATCAACGTTCCCGCAGGTGGTGAAACGGAATTAACCGCCGACTATACAATTAAGACTTTTGTGGATAACGAATTAGTTAACGGTAATCGGAGAGAGGAATAGAATATGATATCAACTGAAATTCAGACTCTAGATCTAAATGCTCCTGTTACGACTGTGACGCTACTTGAAGATCGTGCTCAAGTTCAACGGATGGCAAAGGTAACTTTAACAGCAGGACTTTGGCGCGTTCATGTTGCTAAAGTTGCGCCCATTCTCTCTGATAAATCCCTTCGTGCTGAATTTAGCGATCGCATATCTGGTGCAAGAGTAAACGATGTACGTGTTCGCCGACGGATGTTAATTAAGGAATCCGATCGCTCAGGTTTGTTAGAAGAGTTAATGCTTGAATGGCGATCGCAATTTGATCAATACAATGTCCTCGCTGAAGATCGCCAACAACTCGAAGACCAGTTTCAACAAATCGGCATAATTTTG
>JANNDZ010000488.1:0-6585 GCA_031378395.1 Pseudanabaena sp. OTE_75_metabat_487_sub | reverse complement strand
CGCCGCCAATCAATTCTTGGTTTTTTTGTACGAGTACACTTATCGACAGTTATGGAAACACTCCCTAACAAACAGATTGCTACAAATATTACAACCCATAAATAATCAGCAACTATAATTATAAAATTATGAAAATCGGCTTTTCTACAAGCTCTTGCTTGGCAAACTTGTAGAAAAGCCAATTTAATTGTTTCTATGACTGAGGCACAGAAACAATTAAATTGGCTCCTCAGGGGGGATAGCCAATGAATAATTTAAAATTGCCATACACTAAAGAAAAGTGTTAGATTTTGAAAACAGCAGTCAGTTTTAAATTATGCAAAAAGATACAAATTTAGTTTTAGTAGTTGATGACGAAATTGAAATTCAAAGACTCTTTAAGCAGAGATTTAGAAAAAGAATTCTATCAAAAGAACTAGATTTTATATTTGCTTCAAATGGAATCGAAGCTTTAGAAATTCTGAAAAAGACAAAATGCATCTCAATGATCCTTACTGATATCAGGATGCCCAAAATGGATGGGTTATCCTTAATTTCAAAATTAGCTGAAATTAATCAAAATCTAAAAGCAGTAGTAGTATCAGCTTATGGAGACATCCAAAATATTCGGATGGCAATGAATTGCGGCGCTTTTGATTTTGTAACAAAACCTATTGATTTTGATGATTTAGAAATAACAATTGATAGAACATTTGCCTTTGTTTCTCATTTACAGGAACAGCAAAGAAAGCTTGAGGAAACTCTTGCACAGTTAAGATTACTTGAACTGAAGGAAATAGCTTTAGCTCATGATAAAGAGCTTGCCGAAGCAGCAAATCGTGCAAAGAGTGCTTTCTTAGCTAATATGAGTCATGAAATCCGTACGCCGATGAATGGAGTAATTGGAATGACGGATTTATTGTCAATCACTAATTTGACAGAAGAACAGAGAGATTATGTACAAATCATTCGCGATAGTGGTGATTCCCTTTTAATAATTATTAATGACATTCTTGATTTCTCTAAAATTGAATCAGGAATGCTAAAAATAGAAAGCCGATCGCTAGTTTTGGAAGATGTCGTCAGGTCTGTCTTTGAACTTTTAAGTAAACAAGCAAGCGATAAGAGTATCAGTATTCAATATTCAATGCATCCCGATATTCCTCATACTTTATTAGGAGATGCAGCAAGGATACGTCAAGTTTTAATCAATCTCTTAGGTAATGCGATTAAATTCACTAAACGAGGGAATGTTACGATCGCGATCGAGGCTCGGCTAATCGTAAATAGTGATGAATGCGAATTAGTCTTTGCAGTTGAAGATACAGGCATTGGTATTGAAGTTAATCAGTTGAATTTATTGTTTCAACCATTCACTCAAGCTGATTCTTCCATCAGTCGTCAATATGGTGGGACAGGATTAGGGCTTGCCATTAGTAAGCGTTTAGTCGAGTTAATGGGAGGTACGATTTGGGTCGAGAGTCTTGGGCAAATTGGTGGTACTCCTCCTGACTATTGGGCATTTGATCCCGAAACTATCCATACCAGTGGCTCTATATTCTACTTTACTCTCCTGCTGAGAACTGTGTCCACAGAAGTTGCTAATCCTCAAATATTTAGCATTACTCAACCAATTTTATCTCCTGTAGCTAAAGAAACTACTCCATCAACTAGTCTAGAAGTTCTCATTGTTGAAGATAATTTCGTTAATCAAAGAGTGTTGCAACTATTTCTAGAAACACTTGGATATAGTCCGACGATCGCTAACAATGGCTTAGAGGCATTAGAGGCTATCAAAAATCAAAAATATGATGTGATTTTTATGGATATGCAAATGCCGAAAATGGATGGAATTATAGCTACTAAGCAGATTCGTCAGGATTGTAGTCAGCAGCCTTGGATTGTAGCTTTAACTGCTAATGCTTTACCAGAAGATCGTCAGTTATGCATAGATGCAGGAATGAATGACTTTATTACTAAGCCTATTCAGATTGAGGATATTATAAATATTTTTGCTAGATATAGCGGCTCGAAATAGCTCGTGGAAGAGCGATCGCTACCAAAAATAAACAATGGGCAAGATCAACTCAAAATCAAAGTTGCAATCTCGCTCTATTATCGGTAGCATAGGGCATAATAAAAAATGTAATAAAACGCAACAATCAAATATATTTTTCTAATATATTTGAGTTTGTCAACTGACAAACCAAAAATGCATACTAGATAAAGATAGGAAATTTGAGTAAGGAGTGACACAATGCAGCAGCAGGGCAAAGCCCTAACTGTTCCAATCGGTGTGATGGGCGCAGCACAGGGATTTAATCCGACGATACTACTGCTACTGGGTTCGATCGTTTTAGCAACTGCATCGACAACAGGGTATTGGATATGGGGCTGGGCACACTGGCTCGTTTTTGTTTGTAATTTTTCGGCGCTCTATGTATTAGGGACAGTAATTCATGATGCTTGTCATAATGTTGCTCATCCTAATCGCATTGTTAATGCAGCGATCGGTCATATTGCAGCAATCTTGCAAGGATTTGTGTTTCCAGTATTTACTCGTGTCCACATGCAGCACCACGCCCATGTGAATGATGAAGAAGACGATCCAGACCACTTCGTCTCCACAGGTGGCCCATTGTGGTTGATTGCAGCTCGATTTTTCTATCACGAAATTTTCTTTTTCCAGCGTCGGCTATGGAGAAATTACGAGCTTTTAGAATGGGCAATCAGTAGGTTGATTGTAGTTGCCACATTGTTTGTGGGCTATTATTACGGGTTTCTCGGATACATGATGAACTTCTGGTTTGTACCAGCAGCAGTTATGGGGCTTTTGTTAGGCTTATTCTTTGACTATTTGCCTCACCGACCTTTTGTCGAGCGATCGCGCTGGAAAAATGCCAGAGTTTATCCAGGAAGATTTCTGAATATTTTGTTGCTAGGCCAGAACTATCACCTAATTCACCATCTTTGGCCGAATGTGCCATGGTATTACTATGAAAAAACATATTATCAAATGAAGCCTTTGCTCGATGCTAATGGCTCACCTCAGACCTTAGGGATTTTCAAGATGCCTGATCTAGCTGGTTTTATATACGATGTTTTCTTAGGTATTCGGTTTCACGGGCATAAGCACAAATAAAAAGGGCGGCGCTAAGCGCCACCCTTTTTATTTATTAGCCCAAAAAGTAAAAGCGGCGCTTAGCAGCGCCGCTTTTACTTTTTGGAGACAATAGCTATAGGGCATCTAAGGAATGGTCTAGCTGCATTCTCGTTTCCATTTGGCGAATGAAATAACCTGTCATCATCGCTGAGCCTATTAGTCCAGCTAAATTTTCGCGATCAGTGGTGATGCTGACGTTGAAATGCTGTGGTGGCAATATACCCAGCAAGTTTTGAATATTTTGGTTGATAATTTGTTGCGCTTCAGGGGTGACGGACTGAGCAACAGTGGCTAAGATTTCAGGCGATTGATTTTTGAGATAATCGAGTAAAAGGTTGCTGCTGCTGGAGTTAAGTTCGCCTAGGTTAAACATATGTAGGTTCCTCGAATCTTGGATTCGCTAAGAATTTCTACATATATTCTTACTGATGCGATCGCTGAGTTTTGAGTAGGAAAACCGTATTTCAACCGAATAGAAAAGTACAAGAACCTTGATAACCAAGGCTCTTGTACTTAAAAATCGTCATCATAGCTGCCGCTACTACTGCTAGCTGCTTCATTGTCTTTGCGAGAGCCAAGTAGATCTAGCCGATCGACGCGAATTACTGGTTTTTGGCGCTCATCACCAGTAGTGCGATCATTCCAACGATCAAATTTAAGCGATCCTGATATGCCAATTAGGCTTCCTTTTCTGACAAAGTTTTTGGCAACTTCGGCAGTTTTGTCCCACATTTCTAAGTCAAACCAGTCGGGTGGATCATCGCGATTGCTGGTATTTCGATTAACAGCGATCGTGAAGTTGCAGACTACTTTGCCAGACTCAAAGTATTTAACTTCAGGATCACGTCCTGCGCGTCCAACTAGGTGAACTTTGTTTAAGGTCATAGGACAATTATCAAAAAAGGTTTAGTCATCTTATCTGTTTTTTCAGCAAAAACCAAGATGATATGCAGCGCTTTGCGCCGCATATCATCTTGGTTTTACATCTGCTATGGATTGATGGACTCAATTCTTGCTGATAAACCTTGTTGCGCGAGGCGAGAAACTTGGACTTCAGCGATTTTGCGATCGCTATAGGCTCCAATCTGTACTACTAAGTAGCCATTGAGCCTAGACGGGAAAGAATTTGGTGCGATCTGGCGTATTTGGGCAACAGCATTTGCTGAAGACACAGGCACAACCACACGATAGCGTGCTGGATTTTGGGGCTTAAAACTGGTATTGGCAAGAGGAGCGATTTGGATCGGTTGATTAACGGGTTCACCGCTGGGTGGACGCGATCGCACAGGCGGCAAGCTAGTACTAATTTCAGAATTAGCGGGGATCGGCGAGCTAAAGCTCTTGGGCGTAATTCTGACGATCACAGAAGTTACAGGTTCGTACCAGAAAGGATTATTTGCTTGATTGGTTGGATTAAAACTATTGCTTTGATTTGAAGAGTTCGTTCTAACCAATGCTGGAGGAGTATCAAGATTAGGCGCAAGATTCATGGGCTGACTGCTGGCAATCTGTTGTTCTAGTTGTTGGTTGATGTTGGCAAAGCGATCGCTTTTTGGTGTGTTGATTGGCGAAGCCTTACTTACAGCCAAAGCACTTGGAGCTGTCGTATTTGCCGAAGGATTATTAGAAAATAGATTGGATGGCGATCGCACACCCGACAATTGCAAATTTCCCTTCACCCTTTTACTGTCCAATTGATTGCCGTTCACAGCAACAGCATTACGGCTGACATTTTGCAAATCAACCGAGCCATTTCCTTGAAAAGTATTGTTTCCCTCATCATTAGGTTTGCCCAAATCTGGGCTCGCCACATCAGAAATAGTTAAGCCGTAATTGCGATTATTGATGATCGCATTCCCCCGTAAAACTGGTTTAGCATTAGCTTGGATTAAGATTCCATTTTGATTTTGCGTAAAAGTATTTTCCGTAATTTGCGGTGTTGCGTCTTGGCGAATACTCATGCCAAAAGTAGTTTGCTGAAAGAGATTGCCACGAATATCTGGACTAGCCTCACCCTCGATCGCTAAGCCACTTGTGCCATTCCGAAAAAATTGATTTGTCGAGATGATCGCTGTTGATTTGCCTGTGATTAAGCCGCCATCTTGCTTGTTATCCAGAAAAGTATTGTTGGCGATCGCAGGACTAGCATTTTCAATCCATAGTCCATAGCCTCTAGGATTAGGATTGGTTACAGTCACGCCTCGCAGCTCTGCGCGATCGCCAACAGAGATCGCCACATTTTGCGGAAATCCTGAGCCTGTCCGCAAGGTTCCTCCGCCCAAAATGACGATATCTTTGCCTTTATTAGCTTCATTGCCTCGTAAAGTCACATCTGATCGCAATTTTAAGGGAAACTGTTCACCCGTAGCGCTGCTGTAAGTTCCATAGGCTAGCTGAATAAGCTGTCCAGGCTGTGCGCGGCTAATGGCATAGGTGATTGTCTTAAAAGGTGTGGTGTTGCTACCTAGATCAGCGCGATCGCTCCCTGTTTGAGGATTTACATAGATAATATTTTGCTGAGTCGTTAATGAGCTTTGAGTTGTTTGTGATTGGGCGATCGCTGGGATGGCGAGAGCTATGCTTGGTGAAAAGATTGCGATCGGCAGCAAATAAATAAGGTTTTGAAAAATAAAGCCTTGAAATGTCTTACAGATGCTCATTTTCATGTACGAATTGCTTCCCTTAAATTTGCTGAAGTTGCTGAACAGGATAGTGGGCAGAGTGGCTGGAGATATTAAATCTATATTAAATTTAAAACCCAAGTCTTAAGAATCATAAACTACCCTAAGTTCAAAACTATGGCAAGAGCAAGAAGTCAAAGGATAAAGACGACGCTTTGCGTCGTCTTTATCCTTTGACTCCAATACTAGCTTCGGTAGGAATGATGTAGCGTTGCAGAAATACAAACACGATAAATACTGGAAGCATCGAAATTGCCGAACCTGCGGCAATTAAACGCCAATCTTCAGAAAAAGCGCTGGCAAGACTGGCAATCCCACGCGGTAATGTGTAAAGCTCAGCTTTATCAACGATCGCCAATGGCCATAAAAAATCACCCCACATTGCCACGAAAGTAAATACGGCAAGAGTTGTGAGCGCAGGACGTGCCGCAGGCAACATAATGTGCCACCAAATCCCTATGCTAGAGCAGCCATCCATTCGCGCTGCCTCTTCCATCTCCTTAGGGACGCTTTGAAAGGCTTGACGAAGTAGAAATATGCCAAACGCAGAAATTACATAGGGAAAAATCAAGCCAGCGTATGTGTTCTTGAGATTTAGCTGCACCGCAAGAATATATAGAGGAATCATCGTGATTTGAAACGGAATCATCGTTGTACCGACGATCGCCCAGAAGATCGGATCGCGTCCTTTAAACTCTAGTCTGGCGAGGGGAAAGGCGGCGAGAGAGCAAAATAGCAAGTTTAAAATGACGGTGATACTTG
>JANNDZ010000472.1:0-2548 GCA_031378395.1 Pseudanabaena sp. OTE_75_metabat_487_sub | reverse complement strand
CTTAGCTAGATGCACTTGTGTAAAACTTCAAGGCAAATCGCCAAAATTGATTTGAAACATAAAGTAATCCGATCGCTAAAAGCATCGAACCGATGATCCAGATAGCTTCACCCCGTCCCAAAAGAGTTTCGGCTGGAACCGTTGTCAAAAAGGCGATTGGCACAATGAACGTAAAAAAGAAACGGTAAGAGGCGGGATAGGCTGCCATCGGATAGCGACCTGCCTCCATTAAGCCGCGTAAAACTTCAGTAACGTTATAAATTTTTACAAACCAGATGCTAGTTGCTCCGAGCATAAACCAAATGCTGTACAGACTAATGCAGCCAAAAGTCAAGGGGATCAAGCCCAAAAGATAATTGCTCAAACTTAGTCCCAGTTTGTTTCCTGCATAGATCAAAATGCCGATACCAAAAATTAAATTAGGAAATCCCCAAGGTGAGATCGCTCTTGCCGATAACCAAAACTGGCTACTGATCGGTTTTAAAAGTACAAAATCTAATGTGCCTTTCTGGACATGATCAACGATTTTGCTTAAGTTTGGCGCGAGAAAAGTGCTCGAAAATCCTTCAAGAATCGTAAAAATACCAAGCACAATGATCGCTTCTTCCCATCGCCAGCCCGCAAAATTATAGCCAGTGCGATAAAACAAAAATAGTCCAAAAAAACTTCCTGCCAGATTACCAATGCTGCCTAGCGCGGCGATCGCAAAGTTAATCCTATATTCGAGTTCAGCAGCGATCGCAGTTGACCAGAAAAGCTTTAAGGATTGTATATATCTACTCATATTGATTTGCTCGCTACAAATCGCGAAGAACAGCTTAGCCATTCTTCGCAATTTGCAATTTTTGTAATCTCTGCAATTAATATAGGCTTAGGCGTAACCACGACCCCTAGGGCGATCATTGCTACGTTCAGCACGAGGCTTAGCCTTATTAACGCGAAGGGTTCGTCCCATCCATTCGGCTTCGTTTAGCGCCGCGATCGCCGCTTCTTCTTGAGCATCGTCCTCCATATCCACGAAGGCGAAACCACGAACCCGACCTGTTTCTTGGTCGGTGGGCAATTGCACACGCTTTACAGTGCCGTAGTCTGAAAAGACGCTTGTTAAGTCGTCTTTAGCAGCTTGATAAGACAAATTTCCAACGTAAATAGTCACAGTCAGTTCGCTCCAAAAAGAGATCGATAAAATAATTTAGCCAGTCTTCGGAAAAGACTCGCTCGATCCGAGATCTCACAAATCCAACCTAAATTTCAGCTTTGACATAGTTTACCGTTTACCCGCAACAATTTGCGTAAGCTGTATTACAAAGCTTTGTGCAACTAATGGTAAAGAGCTTAGTAACCTCTATAAAGCTTTATAAATTCCTTACTAAAAGCGTTGATTCTGATGATTTACGATCGCTTTTAGTAAAAGATTTCAAGATTTATCTCAAAATTTCTGTCCAAAGACATAGGCTAAATCAATTAGAGAACCTTCAATTTAGAGGCTAAATTGCCAAGTGACTTAACAAAAAACAAGAAATTTTAATGGTTGAGCGTCGTCTCTTAATCTTTTTTGGTTTTGATATGTCATAACCTAATTATCAATAGCTATAGATCTCCGTTTTGAATCATCTTGACGTTGAATACAATTTTCAAAAAATATGAGCAATCGAAATCATTTACTTGCTTTTGTATTGACAGCTAGCTTAGGAGCTTGTATTTCGCCATCAGTCAGTCAGCCGCCAACACTGAGCTTAAGCAAGCAAAGTGTTGTACAGATTACATTGCAAGCAAAAATTCCCGAAAAAGGCACAACAAAAATTACGCCGCAAATGATGGAAAGAGCCAAACTCGTTTTCGAGAATCGCGTTAATGGTTTAGGAATTTCTGGAGCATCTGTTGAGATCTTTGGTAACAATCAGTTGGTGGTGAAATTACCAAACATAAAAGATCCTACTCAAGCTAAGCGAGTGATCGGGACAACTGGTCAGCTTGATTTTCGCAAACAAAAAAAAGGAACAGAAAATGAGTTCAGGGGAAGATTTCAGATTTGGCAGGAAGTCATGGCTCAGCGTGAAGTTCTCAAATATTCTGGCGATCAAAAGGCGATCGCGGCACATGAGGCAGCCTATAGAAAAAGTACTCAAGCTCTTAAGGACATCTTTGAAGACACAGTTCTAAGTGGCAATATGATTAAAGATGCCTATGCTGAACCGATGTTCAAAGGTTCTAGTACTTGGCAAGTTGCACTGACATTTGATGATAAAGGTAGCCTTGTGTTTGCCAAGACTACTAGCGAAATTGCGGGGACAGAGAGAGCTTTAGGCATTTTTCTAGATGATAAATTGATTAGCGCGCCAATTGTTGTAAGCGAATTTCAAGGAAAGGGTATTACAGGTGGGCGAGCTGTCATTACGGGTCAATTTACTAAGGATTTGGCGACTGAACTTGCTTTACAGTTGCGATCGGGGGCATTGCCGATCGCTTTTGAAGTTGTCAAAACTCATTCCTTTTAAACCTTGACTAGGAAACCCAAGAGATGAGTGACGGCGCGAAGCGCCGTCAC
>JANNDZ010000434.1:0-3601 GCA_031378395.1 Pseudanabaena sp. OTE_75_metabat_487_sub | reverse complement strand
TTTTTAGCTCTTGGTCTTTTGTCTTGATTTCAGTTCCCAAAAGTGCACTAGTACATAAAACCCAATAATTGATTGGCGGCGCAAAGCGCCGCCAATCAATTATTGGGTTTTGATTTTGTCCTAACTCAAACGACGAAAGTTATAAAAACACAAAATAGCATTGCAATTTTGTGTTTCGGTATTACGGGATGCTCTACTGAATAAACCTCCCCTTGATCGTCTCTGCAATGGCATACTGAAGGTAACAAACAGGTATGCAAATCACCAATGCATCTGCACTAAACCTTGTAATAACCCTATCTACCTTTATTTCTAGGCAGGACAACCTAATCAATGCTGATGTATACAGTTGAAATCACCCTCAAAAACAACCCGATCGCTTTGTCTGTACAGCGCAAGGAGCAAGAAAATGCTGAGGCGCTATATCGTGAAATTGCTAGCGCGATCGCTGACGGTAATCCCAAAATCTTGGAATTAACCTGCGAAAAACAAGAAGGCAAAAAAGTTTCAGTACTTGTTGGCGAGATATCCGCTGTACAGGTTTCTGAGAAATCAGGGGCTTCTGCGAATATGGGCGCAGGCTTTATCCGTGGCTAATCATTAAACATGTTTGTCGCATACTGCATGTGCGACAAACATGTTCGTATCTTCTGTAATTAACTGCAATTAATAATGCGCACTGATCAATCTGTAACCACTGCCATAAGTGTTCGCGATCTTAATTTTGCTTGGGCATCGGGCGAAACCGTCCTCGATCACTGCAATTTATCTGTTCCAAAAGGGGAATTTTGGATGCTGTTGGGTACTAACGGCAGTGGCAAATCAACTTTACTCAGGCTCCTAGCAGGCTTACTTAAACCTAAGTCTGGCGAGATTGAGATCGATGCTCGCATTGGATTTGTATTCCAAAACCCCGATCATCAATTGGTCATGCCTACCGTTGGCGCAGATATTGCCTTTGGCTTAGCGTCAGAAAATCTTTCCTACATAGAAACTCTGCATCGAGTTAAAGAATCACTTAGCGCTGTAAACCTAGAGCAAATGATTCGCCGCCCCATCTACGCTCTTAGTGGTGGTCAAAAACAGAGGGTTGGGGTCGCGGGTGCGGTGGCGCGTCATGCCGAAATTTTATTGTTAGATGAACCAACGGCTTTATTAGATGGCGAAAATCAGCTTGATCTTGTTGCCTCAGTCCGCGATTTGGTCAAACAAAAAAATCTCACAGCTTTATGGGTAACTCATCGTTTGAATGAGCTTGACTATGCTGATGGCGCATTTTTATTAGAGCGTGGTCAGGTCATAGACAAAGGCGATCCGATGCGTCTCAAGCAAGTATTACTAGAAAAAAGTTGGATTTAATAATGCTTGCGAAGAGAGCATTATTAAAATTTTAGTTCCTTTAATTTGCATTTTACAGAAATAAAATGGAAGAACAGCAGAATTTTCTTTACGAATACACTAATTTTTGCCTAGAGCAAGCTCAGCATGGAGTTGATACTGTTGGCTCAAAACTAACAGGCGTGATGGAAATTAGTGCTTTGTTATTGCTGGGTCTGCGCGTCACTTCCACCTTTCAAATCTATGTCAAGCCAGAACAAGAAAATCTATATTTTGTCTATTTGAGTCTTAAACTTTCGGCATGTGTGGCTCTTGCGATCGCGATCGCATTTGCGGTACTTGGGCTATATCCTCGCAAAGTCGCGACGACGGGGCTTTCTGAAGTATTGATGCAAAAAAATGAAAGCTTGCAAACTGCGATTACGACTACTTGGATGCAGCAAATTGAAGATTTACAAACTTATAAAACTGAACGTACAGTCTTTTTACGGAAGGCGATGATCTCTCAAGGGATTGGTATTGCGATCGCCTCTCTTGCGACTACCGATGCTTTTATGATGGCGATAACTGCTAAGCAATAATTTAGGGTTGAGAAGTAAAGCCGCACAAAACTAACTGTAAGAGTTTATTACAGAGAATTTCGCTTTAATGATGTATTGTCCGCTCTTGAACGCTGGGAAATAAAGCTTAACCTTTACGCTATCCTAAACAATGTGGAGCTCTATGGAGTGACCGCAGTGCAAAGCTGCATTAAGACGGGAAATAACTGGTATAGATATATGGCAAAAGTGAGTAGTGCTGAGCAATTATTAGAGCAATACAACCAAGGCGATCGCAACTTTGAAGGCTCTGAATTAGATGGAGCTAACTTAAGTGGATTAGTGTTAAAAGAGATTAATTTGAGTAGAGCTAGTCTCAGAAAAGCCGATCTCACAGGTGCGGATCTTAGCTCTGCACTCTTGTTTCAGGCAGATCTCTCAACCGCAATTCTCAATAGAGTTGATTTAAGTCGGGCAAATCTTACGGGAGCAAATCTTAGTCGTTCTCTTTTGACGGGTGCAAATCTTCATAAAACCATATTGCTTAAAGCTTCTTTAAATGGGGCAATTCTGTTAAATGCTAAGTTAACCCAAGCTAGACTTCGGGAAGCAGACTTAAGTGAAGCGAATCTAAACAGTGCAGATTTATCCGAAGCCGTAGCAACCGAAGCAAAGTTTGTCGGTGCAAAATATAGCCTTAGCACCAAATTTCCAGTGGGTTTCGATCCTATAGTTGAAGGTATGCAAATCGATTAGGACTCAGTAATTTGTTGACGCGATCGCACTAACATTCCATGCTTCGGTGCAAAAATCATCGCCGTTAGAAATAATAAGGTTTGTAAAACGACGATGCAGCCGCCCGTAGAGCCATCAATGTGATAACTGATATAAGTTCCCATCACGCTGGAAAACATCCCCGATGCCATCGCAATCAACATCATATGGTCAAAGCGATCACTTAATAAATAGGCAGTTGCGCCAGGAGTGACTAACATAGCTACTACGAGAATAATCCCCACTGTCTGAAGTCCCGCAACCGCAGTGAGTGATAACAAAGACAAGAGAACGTAATAGAGAAATGTGGTATTTAAACCGATTGAACGAGCATGGGTGACATCAAAACAAAACAGGACTAAATCTTTTCGTAAAAGTGCGAGAGTTACTAAGGTAATGACGCTAATAATTATAGTTTGGAGGATATCGCTATCACCAATTCCGAGAACATTGCCAAAGAGAATATGCCCTAAATCGACTGTACTTTTAACTTTGGAAACCAGCACAATCCCGAAGGCAAATAGTCCTGTAAATACCAATCCAATTACCGTATCTTCTTTAATGCGAGTGTTGGATTTAATAAATCCGATCGCCATCACCGAACCGACACCAAACACAAAGGCCCCGATCGCAAAGGGAATATTCATCACATAGGCAAGTACCACCCCTGGGAGTACTGCGTGGGAAACGGCATCTCCCATGAGCGCCCATCCCTTCAAGATCATGAAGCAAGATAGCGCTGAACAGACAACACCGACCAAGGCGCTCACCCAGATTGCCTTGACCATAAACCCATACTGTAAGGGCGCTGTAAACCAATTCACTAATTCCATTACGGTTATTCCTGCTAAACTACCTAACTTTGTGAGGTTGCGCCCCAGCGGGGGGCAACCTCACAAAATTGGGGTTGTAATTATTTTTTTAAGCGATAAATCGATAGCAGAAACGCC
>JANNDZ010000427.1:0-6800 GCA_031378395.1 Pseudanabaena sp. OTE_75_metabat_487_sub | reverse complement strand
AATTGCCCTCATCCCCCAGCCCCTTCTCCCTAGGGGAGAAGGGGAGTAAGAGGTATTTTTAAGTCCCTCTCCCATTGGGAGAGGGATTTAGGGTGAGGGCGTTTTGATTTGTGAAACTAATTGACGGGCGATCGCTACAGCTTGCCAGAGTAAACAAGGACGATCTTCGAGGCGATCGGGTATTTCTTCTCCCAGACCTTCCAGAAAATCGATCACGATTTTACGAGCATAGCTGCCATAGGCAACCCCAGCCACAGGGATGTTTGCTTGGCGCAGTTTTGGGACGGTACTAGCATTTGTACCACCAGCCAGTTGCACAAAACCAAGGGGTAACTGGAAATCCAGCACTTTTTGCCCTAGTTGCAAAGCTGCCCTAGTTGCACCATCGCCGATATCGCCACTCATCGGTCTGCCATCGGTTTGCCAGATCAGCGATCGCGGCTTGGGGTTCATACCTTCGAGCAAAGACATGAGGTAGTCACGCAAATCTTCGCAATCTGGGAAGCTTACAGCTACTAACTTGAGTTTGGGAATAATCGGACTCAAGCGCTGCCAAAATGCAGTAAATTCTTTGGTGCGATTGGGTTGCGTATGAATTTCGATCGCATTAACTGACTGGTTAAGTACTTCATCAAAAATATTTTCAGGGACATAAACCTGTTCGCGGGTATGAATAATTTGCACTGGACATAGCGGTAAGCAACGACCGCACCCATAACAAAGATTTGGCATGATCCCATTGTAATCATTACTAAACTTTATGGCTGTGGTGGGGCATACTTTTTCACAAGGACGGCTGCAATCGCTGGGACAAAGCTCAGGATCAAAAAATGCTTTCCGAAAATGGGGATCTTCGCCGTCATTAAAGCTGACCATTACTAAAGGCGCGATCGCAGTTGGCTCTAACTTAATCGCGGCGGCAATTCCTTCTCTAGCGGCTGCGATCGTCGCAGGATCGGGAGCCATATCAATGCAATCTACCCCTGCCAATGTATAAATCAGGGCAAGATGACGAATTGCGGGTAAATGTTGGTAACTCGCTCCACAAATGAGCTTAAACCACTGGTGCGATCGCAGAGCTTCAAGTTCCATGCTATAAGTTTTGCTCACATTCTCGGAAAACACAGCCTAAAGCCCCTAAAGTCTTCGATATATCATCAGAAGTATACATTCCTGTTTCATAGACTTCACCAGTCAGCATCAGTTTATAGAAGATCCAGCCCTGCCCATTAGTCACAATTCCTAGCACATCAATCTCTTTACCTGCTTGCCGATTTTCCCATTGACAGGCTTGCATTTCCACCAAGCATTGAGCTAATCCCTGATCAAAATCATCGCGTTTAGCTTCGACGATACATAGAAACGGTGTATCTAGATAGTCTTGTCTAGCGGCAATCAAATAATTGGCATTGCCAACCAAAATATCGCTCTCGATCTTGCCGCCTTTCCAGATTTTCAGCTTTTCACTGCTATCCATCGCTTCTTCACAAAACGCATCAATTAGCAGCTTTTTCGATTCTTCGTAACTCCGCAAATCAAAATTACGATGCAGACGTTCCAATCTTTGGATAAAGAATGCACTAGGAGCCATTTCTACAGATGCCAAGTCCCAGTGCGTCAAGGTCTTCAGTCCGAGCTGTTTGTATGCAGAGGGCAGATCAAAGCTAGAGAAGCTTTTCTTCTTAGATTTTGGTAGCTTGGTCTGTTTCATAAAAATTTCTGCAAAAGGCAATCGCCTACTTCATCATATTCCGAAAAGATAAAGGGGGCGCAAAGCGCCGCCTTTATCTTTTTGGGCTTTATGGCATATACAACTACGATCGCTTTTTGCGATAATGCAGGATATAAAGCGTGAGTTGAAATTATGGCTATATTTGCTGCTGTTCAAACCCCTGAGAGAGTTAAAGATACTGTGAAGGAGATAGTACGCAAGCCTTACCCAAAATATAAGGTCATTGTGTTAAACGATGATTTCAATACCTTTGAGCATGTTTCTGAATGCTTGATGAAATATATTCCGAATATGACTGAAGAACTGGCTTTGCAGTTGACCGAGCAAGTACATTTTGAGGGCTTAGCGATCGTCTGGGTGGGACCAATGGAGCAAGCTGAGCTTTATCATGCCCAACTGAAGCAAGCAGGCCTAACGATGGCGACCCTCGAAGCTGAGTAAAAAGCTCAACCCGCCATCAACTTCGCGATCGCGGGACGCTCATAGCAGCGCTTCAGCCATCCTGTGACATTAGGAAAAGGAGTCAAGTCAATCTGCATTGCACCGATCCAGCCAACGATACCTTGTAGATGAGTGTCTGCGAGACTATAGTCGCCGATTAAAAACGATCTTCCTTCCAAGCCGCCATTGAGGATTCCGAGACAGTCGGCGAGATCAGATTTTGCTTTTTCCATTGCGATCGCGCTTTTCATCTGAGGATCTGATGCTTCCTCCGAGTTAGTTTCAGCATCTCCCTGCATTTCCGTCGGCAAGGATGCGAATAATCGGCTAGTTGGCTCAGCAAGCGTGACGTTGCCCCATGCAATCCATTTCATCGCTTCGCCGCGCTTTGGTCCTGCTGCGGGATAAAGCTTGGCATCCACGCCAAAGACTTCACCAAGGTACATCGTGATCGCAGAAGACTCCCAGATCGCCACTCCTTCATGCACGATCGCAGGGACTCTTCCGTTTGGATTAACCTTCAGGAATTCAGGCTTTTTGGTATCTCCAACACTAATATTGAGTGTTACAAGATCGAAAGGGATCGCAAGTTCCGCGAGAACGGCTTCGGTGATACTGGCAGTGGACATGGGAGCGAAATAGAATGTAAGACTCATTGTTTTTTCTCCTAGGGTTTGACATTCAAGTGCTACACAAAAGCTGTTGAGGCTATTTAATAAAGCATTGTAATATACACAAGCATCATCTCGTTCGTTCTGAAGATGAGCATACAAGGCTAGTTCTGGTTTAGCGATCGCATGTGCTTGTTGGCGCATTTTTACATCAGCGGAATCCAACCAAAAAATATTATCTGGTAAATCCGTTTGTGCGATACCGCCCCAACCTGTGAGTAAAATTCCCCTCTGTCCAATTTGCTTGAGAGCTTTGATAATCATCTGCATAAACTGGATGGAATTCTCTCCGCTCATGCTGCCAAAGCCAATATAGACAGGAGGAGAACCAGCCGCCAAAAAATCTTGGAGGGCTGCACTAGGCTGCTAGTCTTTGGGTTGGGCTAAGAACTAATAGCCAGTCAACTGTATGCGATCGCTCCAATTAGCAGGTTTGGGAACAAGCACAGGGCTATAGCCATAGAGAATCGGCGTGGAAGTGAGATCAATTCTGCGGTAGAGCTTCCCGAAGGGAATTGGCGGTAAATGTAATTGCGATCAGCGAAACTCATTTAGAGGCTTACTAAATATCAATCCGAATGCCTCCATCAGGAATGGATAAGACAATTGATTTAACGTTCGACCTAAAGATAACGTGGGCGATACGGATGGATAGGCGATCGCGCTACAATGGTCAATATGGTGAATCCATTCTGAAAATACCAATGACAAATTCTGAGTTTCCCAATGTGACTGCCCTTGCTGAAGCCGCCTTGCTCGAAAGACAATCGCTGCCACCTGAATTGTTGGAAGCAGAGACTGTCCGTCCTAGTTACGATGGCTTAGGACTGGCGAATGTGCCCGCCTTAGCAATGCATTGGTTGGGTGTCGATAGGATGCCAGATTCTAGTGCTGCGTTGCCTCCATTCAATCCATCGCTGTTGGAAAATCCAGTGGTGACCGAGGCTTGGGAATCTTGGCAACGGCAGGGTGACATCAACCATGTGGTTTTATTGATCATGGATGCCTTTGGTTATGATCAACTCCAAACTGTAATAGCAGATGGTGATGCCCCAGGACTAGCGATCGCTTGCGGGAGTCCCCAAGCTTTTTTCATGCCTGCGACTTCGGTCTTTCCGAGCACTACTGCCACCGCTCTCACCAGCGCCGCCACTGCTCACGCTCCAGCCCAACATGGCATCATGGGGACAAGAGCCTATGTTCGGGAAGTGGGAAGCATTGTCAATTTTCTACGGTGGACACCAGGTTTATCGCCTACATCGGCCATCTATCCAGATTCGCAACTCAATCCTGAGACATTTGTCCCCGTCCCGAATTTATACTTGACCTTGGAGAATGCTGGGGTCGATGTGGGGATTGTCAACTGGCGCAACTTTCGAGGAACTAGCGTCAGTCGTTTCACCACGGGCGGTTCACAGGCGGGGAAACAAGGATACGTTGATTATCTGACACCTAGCGATGGATTTGTGCAGCTTCGAGATCGGCTGCTTAACCTTCAAGAGAAAACCCTTCAAGAAAAAACCAAGAGTTTTACACACCTCTATATTCCGAATTTAGACAGTGCAGCCCATCGGTATGGTCCCCTCAGTCCTTGTTATCGAGCAGAGGTCGCAACGTTAGATTTTGCATTGAAGCGGGAGTTGTTCGAGCCCTTGCGGGGGCGATCGGACATTGTGTTATTACTGGTCGCCGATCATGGTCAACGGACGATTGAATCGGATAAAGTACTGTGGTTGAATCACCATCCTGATTTAACGAAATGCCTATACGCTCCCGCGACGGGTGAATCGCAAGCTCGATTTTTGCATGTTAGATCGGGGCAAGAAGCATCAGCGATCGCCTATATTCAGACCCATTTGAGCGATCGATTTTTAGCAATTCCAAAAGATAAAGCAATCCATCTTGGATTATTTGGATTACCCGAACAGCCACCTACTGAGGAAATGAGCGATCGCATAGGAGATTTGATTTTAATTCCCCAAAATGGCTGGTCTTGTTTTCAGCATGTGGGAGAGACGAAACCAGAGGATTGTCAAACAACTATCGTGGGTATTCATGGTGGTGTGACGCGGGCTGAAATGCTGATTCCATTCCTAGCCTATCGATTTTAAATTGCTCGCAAGTCCTATCCATTCATTCTGTGCTGTTATTGGTAATTAGCCCACTAAAGATGAGCATTACAGCAAGAGTGTTTATTTATTAATGTGATCGCATGTCCAAAAATCTAATGCGATCACCCCAGTCTATTTAAGCCTGATCGCATAATAATTATTTGACTTTGCGATCGGAACTCATCCTGAAAGCGATCGCCAATAACTTCTCGGAACTCATCAACGAGGCAAATCATTTTTGAGCGCTTAATTTTGGCGAGAAACAGACATCTTTGGCGGGCATTTAGGTTTGGTATAACGGTCTAGTTGAGCCGCCGCAAATGATCTTTGGCTTTGAAGATCACTTTTGATGAGTCGGCTCCAACTCAGTGTTAGGCTTTTCGCTACGGGTAGGGTAATAGATTGAGATTCTGAATAAATCGGTAATCTCGTTGGTTTTTGGTGATGAAAGGTGACTCGTATATTATTGCTGTAGCTGCGATTAAGCCATCGGCAATGAGTAAGCCATGACTTAGCCGATATAATAGTAACAAGTCAACCGCTTTATCTGAAATAGGCTGGTCAATTCTAATTACATCAAACTGTTGGAGGAACTTTTCCAGCGTCCGCAACTCTGACTTGTTAGTGCAGCCAACAATTAATTCCATTTGTGTAACTACGCTAATTGCTAATCTAGAACTTGATTTTAGTCCTTGCAGACAATTAGCGGCTTCAGGAATACCGCGACCAACATCAATGATTATGTCGGTATCTACGATAGTGGAACTAGCCATTTGTCTTTGACCACTCGCGTTGTCGTAAATTTCGCACCCAAGTAGTGCTACCTAAATCTTGACGATCACGCCACATTCCAACAAAAGGATCATTCACTAAATCAACTTTTAATGAAGGAGAGGACGGTTCAGCATATGTATATTTCTGCTTCAAGAAGGCTATCAGACTGACTACTTGGCTTTGTGCGTCAGCAGGGAGAGATAAAAACTCACTTAAAACCTCCTGATTTGTCATAGTTATACCCTCTAAAAACAAATATCTTTAGATTATAACGGCAATAACGTTTTTGAGTTCAATCTAGAGTCAAACGAATTTTCATCAGCTAATTAGCGTTAAAAAGGCGTGTTACATTTTATTAACACACACTACGCCAGCTTACGAGCAAGTTCACTAAATAGTGGTGGTCGAGGATGTCTTTCTGTTCTTTGCGATCGCTTCTCAAATTAGATGAGTGTATCGCTTTCTTCACCGATATTCTCTGTTGCGTTGGCAAGATAACGGTTGAATTGAGCGGCAAAAGATCGCCTCTAACTCAACACCAAAATCTCACAATATTGTTCGCTCCAATGATGTTATGCAACTATCCTTTGCTCTAAGGGACGAGCGCAAAAATAAAGTACCATAATGAGAATAGTTTCGATAGTCAATCAAGAAAAAGAAATGATAAGCGAAGAAATAAAGGAGACAATTAAAGATGCAGCGAAAAAGTTGACAGGATATCGGAAAAGAGACTTCATCGCCAAGGTGACAGAGGACTACTTCAATGGCTCAGCGAGAAAAGCGGAAATTGTGATGGGATGGAAACGGACAGGCGTGCAGACAGGACTACATGAACGTAGGACAGGTTTAATTTGTATAGATAATTATGGAGCCAGAGGAAGACAAAAGAGTGAAGAGAAACTGCCAAAACTAGAGGCAGATATCAAGTCATTAGTGGATGGACAAGCACAAGCAGATCCGAAGATGAAATCTACATTTGCCTATACGCAAGTAAGTGCCAGAGCAGTGAGAGAAGCATTGATCGTCGAGAAAGGATATCAAGCAGAAAAATTAGTGGCCAGACAAACAATA
>JANNDZ010000404.1:0-2868 GCA_031378395.1 Pseudanabaena sp. OTE_75_metabat_487_sub | reverse complement strand
TAGCTGAGGGATACTTCTCCATTGAAAATAAGTTCAGTTTCTTTTGATTTAAAGCTAATTATCATGATATCGCTTTACAATAGTAACGTCAATCGATACTATCTGCTATTGTCTACATTTACAAGGGGTGAGCTATTTTGAATCCAAGCTCAGTCGGTGTGTCATCAGGTCATGTCTCTATTCGTCAGCTTTCCCTATGGGATTTGTTGGCGGAAGCGACTAGGGTGCCTTTGGGTGCTCAGTTGTGGATGCTTTTTGAGGATTTGGATGAGGCGATCGCTGATCTACCGATCGAGCCGCAGATTTCGGTGGAGGGTGAGGGGTTGGCTAGGGTGGGGGAAATTGTTGGTTTGCGGGCTGAGAGTTATCTTCAGGAGATCAATTATTTGTTGCACCCGGAACAGGAGCCGGTGATGGCTTTGGATGTGTTCGATCGGTATGTGCGGCAAAGTATGGTGGTGGATTTGGAGCAGTTTTGTGCGGCTCCTGAGTTGCCGGAGTTGGAGCGGGGTTATGTGCGATCGGCGGTGGAGCCGATGAGTGAGGAGGAGGTGAGGGCTGTGGTTGTGGCGGCGATTCATGATGAGGAGCCGGAGTCACCGTTTGCTTTGGCGCACGATGAGGATATTGGTGGTTGGAGTGCGAGGATTGGGAATTGTTTGGTGGGGTGTGGGGGTTCGATGGGATTTTGGTCGATCGTTGAGGTTACGGGGTTGAGGCCGATCGAGGTTTGGCTAGGGCTGTTGTTAGGTGATACTGGGTGTTCTGTGGAGCGCAGTAAGGACGGGGATGACGAGGGGTTTTATCGGCGCGATGGGATTTTGGTTGTGGGGAATCGATCGGCTATCAAAATGATCTAGAACTTGCTGGAAACTATTAGACTCAGAGAGGTTTACTGTTAACACCTTTTCGCATTGGCGAAAATTCGCCTTTTTACTTTAGCAAAAACAAAACAGTTCCCCCTTTGCAAACTCTGATAGAGTAATATATGTTGTCGCCAATACAAAAAGGTGGCTTTTCAAATTGGCGACAATACAGAAATTCAAATTGGAGGAAAGGCGAATTGCTAGTAACCTGCACATCAGCAAAAGGCGGCGTGGGCAAGACCACCAGCTCGGTGCATATCGCCGCTTACCTAGCAGGAAAAGATACCACCCTGCTAATTGACGGCGACCCCAACCACTCGGCGATTAAATGGGCAAAAAGAGGGCAGCTCCCCTTTCAGGTTGTTGACCTGATGGCTGCGCCCAAACACACGAGAAATGTTGAACATATTGTCTTTGACACCCCAGCCCGTCCTAACCAAGATGATCTAGAAGCATTGGTAGACGGCTGTGATTTATTGATTATCCCCACCACCCCAGATATCTTGAGCATCGATGCCACACTAGAAACTGTGGAGATGCTGAATGCTTTTAAATGTGATCGATATCGAATATTACTCACCATCGTCCCTTCCCTGCCACGCAAAACCGGCGATCAAGCACGGGAAGCTCTGAGTGATTACCCACTGTTTGTACAATCGATTCGTCAGTTTGTGGCCTATGAAAAAGCGGCTTTGGCTGGTGCCTTGGTGCATCAGGTCAAAGATAGTAAGGGACGGATTGCTTGGAAAGAATTCGAGACTTTGGGTAAGGAGATTCTGTCATGACCAAAAAAGATAATCCGTTCAAGAAAGCGATCGATAACCATAAACAGGAGAAACTAGCTGAGGAAGCGATTGATTTGGTGGCTCCAGAAGCTGAAGAGCTGTCAATTGTTGTGCCGGAGGCAGTAGGTCTGATTGCACCAAAGGCGATCTATGCTGTGGATGACCAGCCAAGCCAGCCCGATGAACTATCGGTTTCTGTACCAAAAAAGAGGGGACGACCTGCAACCGGGAAGCGATCAGATGATTTGTGGACTGGCCGTACTTATTACATCCAGCGGGAAACTGACTTAGACGTTGAAGATCAACTATTACAACTTAAGCGCGGTGGGATTGAAATCGATAAATCTGAATTGGTGGATTTTCTGCTTACTGCCTGGGTGAAATTGCAAAAAGGCGAAAAGGTGAATTTTCAAATCTCTGAAATTCCGCCAATGCAAAAATAGGAAGCTTTATTAAAATAAGCATAAAATACTAAGGTCAACCCAACTAAAAGGTAAAGGTTCGTACCAAAAAGAAAAATCTTAAATGTGGTATAATTGCACTACTTAATAATAGAGGATCTCATGGATTATACAAATTAATTTGATTTAACTTCGGAAGAATTATTGAAAATTGAACGAACTTCGGAAATTGATAAATGGTTACGGGATAGGATAAATGTCTTTCATGGATATTTGAATCGACATAGTGTTAGTTATGTTACTTCTCTCACATAGAGTCGGGATATTCTGGCCAAGATTCAGCACCTTCGTTTAACATAATTAAATTATCTAATATTTTAGATTCAATAATACTAGCTGATAGCGTTCCATCTATTGCCAAAACTAATTTCATTCCATTCTTTCTGTCAAAAGCTACAAGTTGAGAAATGAAATCGCTGACCTCTGGAACCTTTGATAGCTTGGTAAAATCATCTATAAATAATACTGAATCATGCGTACCTAAAGCTGTAAGTACAACTTGTTTTACAGCACCAAAAATTCGTGAGCTTGACAATGATAAGTTCAACCGATGCACATCAAAACTGCCACATTTTCTATCATGATGTTGCAACAAATTAATCCATCTTAAATTAGTCGATAAATTTGTCTCTATAACAAATACTGGCGTACCTGCTGAAACCATACATTGTAATATTGGCTCAATTTGTTGAAATACTTTTTGGGAATCTCCAAAAGATACTAAATTTGGTAGCTGCATATTAGATTTTACCTATT
>JANNDZ010000383.1:0-4682 GCA_031378395.1 Pseudanabaena sp. OTE_75_metabat_487_sub | reverse complement strand
TGCCATCGGGACTAAAGGCGACACTACTGACAAAAGAACTATGCCCTTTGAAGGTTTGGAGTTCCCTACCATCAAGGCTCCACAATTTGACGGTGCTGTCCCCACTGCCAGTAGCGATGGACTTGCCATCGGGACTAAAGGCGACACTACTGACAAAAGAACTATGCCCTTTGAAGGTTTGGAGTTCCCTACCATCAAGGCTCCACAATTTGACGGTATTGTCACCACTGCTAGCGATGGACTTGCCATCGGGACTAAAGGCGACACTCAAGATAGAAGAGCTATGAGAAAAGCGATTTTTTTCTTGGACTCCATAAACAAACCGTGACAAATTAGCTGTTACCAGCATTTGTGTATTTGCCTTGTCTCTTTCCCAGATCGCAGGATCTAATGCTTTGAGTTTTTGTCCTGCACTGACCGCCTTCAATAAAGCATCAAATATCTTGTTCCCTTGAAAGTCATCCTTAGCATCGAGACTTTTTAGCCTGATATCCGCGATTTTAATATCATCGGTAGCAGCCTTCACCGCCAGAACCGCCTTTGCTTGCTCAGCTAGAGCCTTCCTCACCTTCCCTTCCGCACCCACAATTTTCGCCTGTGCTGCCGCTACCTGTGCCTCTGACTCTTGCGACACATTTGCTAACTCCGCCTGAGCCGATTCTAGGTTTTTTTTTGCAACCTCCACATTTCGATCCGCCTCTTCCTTCCTCGCCAAAGCCTCTTTAATACTTTGCTTAGACTCTGCTTCCACCTTTGCCGCCTGTTTCTGCATCTGATCCGCTTTTTTCTCAATAGCCTCAGCCTCAGTTTGCGCCGATCGCACATCTTCATCCGCCTGTTGCGATTTAGCCTGCGCCTCTTTCTGAGTGTCCGCAACCTTAATATTTGAGTCATTCACCGATCGCGTAGCCCATACCCCCGCCACCGCCGCTAACAACAACATCATCCCCAACACCCCCGAACCAACCTTAACCCGATTGCTTGCCTTCCGTTCCGCAGCAACCAAAATCGCATTAGCTTCTTCCGTCGCCGCCAACTGTTGACTCGTCTCAAACCTCTCAAACTCCCGACTTTCCCGCAAAAACTGCTCATCAACATCACTAAGCCGCTTCCCCCGCGCCCAAACCTCCGCCTCCTCAAGCGCCTGTCCCCGCAACAGAAATCCCTGATTCTGTCCCTCCTCCGCATCCCGCCAAGCCCGAAACGCCGAAGCATAAAACTCTGGACGCAAATCCGCTAACTGACCCTCCACCCAAGCATTATTAAACACCTCCCCATAAATCGGATTATAGGAAACCAACCGCCCATCCCGTCGCACCACCAACCCCGTCAACCGCAACTTTGATCGCTCCTCACTGCGATCGTCCTCTAACTCCCCATCCGCCAACACCTGCTGATAGCAACCCAACATCCGCCCCCGCAACTTCTCCTCTACACTAATCACGCGATCCCTAATCGTCGTCAAATGAGGCGGCGTATCCTGCGATTCCCAATTCGTGACAATCCGCTCCTGTACTAAATTCTCAACCCAGCCCGCAATATGCTCAGATGGTGTGATTCCTGCCAACTCCTTCTCCATCATTCCCAACAATCGCTGAATCAAAAACGGCTGTCCACCCGTCCACTTCACCGCCTCAGCTAGATAATCCTGTGGATTCGCCACCTTACTCGCCAACCCCTGCATCAATGGCAAAGCCTCCGTCAGCGTAAACCCCGCCATCTCCACCGCATAGCCAATATTAAAAGCCGAAGTATTATGACTCTGGATCAAATCCGTCGGTGTCGCCACCCCCAAAAAGGAAAAAGTGAGGCGATTATAGTCAGGCTTAGTCGGACGATCTTCAAAAAACGATCGCACCAAACCAAAGAAATCATCCATCCCAAACTTGAGACTCAACAGGCGATCTATTTCCTCCACAAAAATCACAATCGGCGCATCAATCTCTTGCAACACCACTGTTTCAATAAATTCTGCAAAGCGCTGCACAGGCGACAGCAACTCCCGCTCCCTAATCCAACTCCGCAAATCAAACTTACTTTTTAAATCCAGATCCCCCACCAAGCTGCGAATCGCACTGGCATACCACTGCTCGCAAGTCACCTCCACCCCAATCTTCTGCGGATCGATCGTCGCGCACACAATCCCCTCCGCTTGCAACTTATACGTCACCCGCACCCGCAAACTCGATTTCCCCATCTGCCGACAGTTAAACACATAGCAATATTTACGCTCCTTAAGCAACTCGTAATAGTCGCGATCGCATTGCCGCTCCACATAGCTAGGCGCATCAGCAGGGAGACTACCACCAACTTGATAATTAAAAGTCATAGCTTTTGTTGCTTGTACTGTGGTTTAGGGTGGGTGATTGCAATCTGTAGGGTGTGTTAGCGTCAGCGTAACGCACTCAATAACCGCAAATGATGCGTTACGCGATCGCTAACACATCCTACGACAAATGCTGATTGGTTAAAGCTTTTGGTTGATTTAAGCTTAAGCGATCGCATAGCCAGTATAGGGACGCACGTCCGCAGGATGAAAAGCTAACACAATATCACTAGCTGGGATTCCTGCTGCAACAAATTCATTAGCTACACCATCTTCCGTATCGTCACAATGTATCCAAATTTTGTCGTCAATAATATCCACATGAATTAGGCTGTCATGGACTCGCTTTTTAAGATCCCAACCAAAAGTAACTAAAAGATAACTATCACGAGATTCATCAAAAATAGGATTGCAAGTCAATTCACCATGAGAATAAGGGATTTCTGTATAAGATATCAGTACATCCTGAATAATTTGGCGATATTTGATTGTTTTTTCCATTGCAGACCCTCCATTTTCTCAGTATCAAATACAAATCTAAATTGCTAATTGAGCAAGATGTTTCAAAATACTGACAACTGTATATAAATCATTGCCCCGCTTAATTGAGAACAAGTCTGATTCGGCATATTTCAGGCTGTCTTGATGCTGAAGCTTTAGAAAGATAAACTCGCTGCCATTGGTGACCAGACCAAAAACAGGGCGATCGGGGTGAGGATTTGCGATCATGTAAGTCAAGGCTTGAGGAATGCCAACTTCTACAGAATAAGCCGCCCTTTTCGCTTCAATCACCACCACCCAAAAAGGCGGCTTAAACACCAAAACATCAATGCGCCCTTGAATGAGAATATCTTGATCTTGCGAGAGAATATTTACCACCTGCTCGGCTTTGAGGTAGAAAGGATCGCGATAGAAACCCGCTAATTTTAAAATTGGCGCTAGCACCACCATTTTTACAAGTGGTTCCAATAGCGAATGTTTCGACAGGTGCAGATAATCGGCTTTGAGATCGTCAAGGCTTAGCTGCTCGGTTTCGTTGAGCTTCGGTAAATTACCGCGCCATTCATCAAAAAACTCGGCATCCCGCGACTGCGCGATAGCAAAAAGTTCTTCTAGCTTTGCCAAATCAATTTCTGATGCTTGTAAGGTTTTAGGCATTGGTTAAACTCCTAGACGATCGCTTAACCGATCGCAAAAATAGCGACGATATAACTGATTGCGAATTTTGACACCAGTTTCTGTGCGTAATATTAAGCCCATTCCATCTAATTTTGCCGTAGTCGCCAGATCAAAACGGATCGGTTGCGGTGAATTAACAAGCGATCGCAAAACTTCGCTGAGATGAGCATCTTTTTCCACCTTGGCTAAACGTGTGGTGAGATGTTTGCCAAAAAGTCCCACTTCCGTCGCCGCACTTTGGATGATCTGCTCAAGGGAATTTGCACCACTAGCTAAATTATAGAAAGCCATCCGTACAAGGTAAGGATGACCACCCACTAAATTAGCGATCGGTTTTATTTGTGTGTCTGATAATCCGTGCAATGCCGCAAGTTCTTGAACTTGAGCAACTGTGAATTCATCCAAATCAATTGGCGTGCCCACATTAAATGGTGATTGGTTAATATCCTTAGTCGTAAAAGATTCCATCGAATAGGCAAGCACTAATCGCAACTTACCCCATCTTTTGTCATGTTTACCCTGCTCATGCCACCCCCGCAACAAACCACAAAAATCCACCTCGATCGCTTCATGCAGAAATATCCGATCCAAATTTTCGATCGCAATTACCAATGGGCGGTCGTCGTCATCATTCAATAAATATTGCTCAAAAAATTCCTCACAGTTGCCATTTGCGCCAAACATCTCATCCCAGTCATCGGTCGGCTTTGCCTTCACGCCCATATCGCGCCCGATCACCGCGCAAAACCATTGTAAAAACCGATCCATATTTTCAAAGAACTTGCGATCGCACTTTTGCAAATCGAGCCATGTGGTGCGATTACCCAGCCGCCGCGCTTCTTCTAAGACCCGCACCAACAGAGAAGACTTGCCCATGCGATCAGGTGATTTTAATCGCAGTAAGGCATGAGGCATTGCGATCGCATTAAAGCATTGTTCTTGTTGAGGCGATCGCGAAATATAAAAATCGGAACCAATCCGCACCGCGCCTTCAGGTTCTTCGATCGCAATATTAACTCTTGGCAAAACTTGACTCGTATTGCTGCGCTCCAACAACACAGGCGTTTGCGCTTCAGGAATATTTTTCAGCGCAATTAAATTTTTGCCTAACTCAAAAGCCTCTTTAATTGATCGCCCCTCAAACAACGCCCGTTATGTGCCTTATGTGTTGGGGATG
>JANNDZ010000376.1:0-5089 GCA_031378395.1 Pseudanabaena sp. OTE_75_metabat_487_sub | reverse complement strand
ATCTTCAAGCACATCCCAAACGGCTGGATCATTGCGTTGAATCAATTTCTTCGCTGCTTTAATGTTGTTGACCAGTCCTGTTTTAATCAGGCGATGAATCACGAAAGGCTGGAATAGCTCGATCGCCATTTCCTTGGGCAGCCCGCATTGGTGAATCTTGAGGTTAGGACCCACAACGATCACCGAACGACCAGAATAGTCAACCCGTTTACCGAGCAAGTTTTGACGGAAACGACCCTGCTTACCTTCGATGATGTCCGACAGAGACTTGAGGGGGCGATTATTTGCACCAACAACCGTACGTCCACGACGACCGTTATCGATCAATGCATCAACAGCCTCCTGCAACATCCGCTTTTCGTTACGGACGATAATTTCAGGGGCAAGAATTTCCTGTAATCTCGCTAGGCGATTATTACGGTTAATTACTCGACGATAGAGATCATTTAAGTCGCTTGTAGCAAAGCGTCCACCATCAAGTTGTACCATCGGACGCAAATCTGGAGGGATTACTGGAATGACATCCAATACCATCCAGTCGGGTCTAGAACCTGTCGCCACAAAGTTATCAACCACGCGCAGCCGCTTAATTAACTTGGCGCGTTTTTGACCTTTAGAGTTTTCGATATCGGTGCGAAGACGCTCAGCTTCTTTCTCAAGATTGATATTTTGCAATAACTGCTTGATTGCTTCAGCGCCAATACCGACTTCAATCCCATCTAGCACAGGATCTTCAGCATAAATCTGATCTTCAAGATCAATCCATTGATCCTCTGAAAGCAATTGCTTATAAGAGAGGTTGTAGGCAGTAGCGATCACTTCTCCGACTTCAACAGTTTTTCCTTCTGAAGTAGTTGGAGTATGCTTGGGGTGTAGTGGATAAGCCACCTCAACGCCATCGACACCAAGTACCCGAATTTCACGACTATTGACTACGGTAACTTCGCCATCAACCTCAGACTGAATCCCAGGATTAAGGACAACGTAGGCATTGAAGTAAACAATTTGCTCAACATCACGTAGAGGAATATCCAGCAGAGTAGCCATATAACTAGGGATACCCTTGAGATACCACACATGGGTAACTGAGGCAGCTAGCTTAATAAAGCCCATGCGATGACGACGCACTCGTGATTCTGTCACTTCTACACCGCAGCGTTCGCAGACAATACCGCGATGGCGCACACGCTTATATTTACCGCAATGACATTCCCAATCCTTTGCAGGACCAAAAATTCGTTCGCAGAACAAGCCATCCATTTCTGGCTTCAATGTGCGGTAGTTAATAGTTTCAGGTTTTGTGACCTCGCCAACCAAACTGCCATTTGGTAGAACGCGCTCGCCCCACTTACGAATGCGATCAGGTGATGCCAAGCCAATCTTGACATAGTCAAATCGCTGTTCCACTTTCGCCATACGTTACAACGTCCTTAGTAAATTGACTATTTATAAATTCTTTAACTGATTATCAATAAATTCGTAATTCGTAATTCGTAATTATCAATTACGAATTACGAATTACGAGTTATCTGACTTAGTTAGTCATCATCTTCATCAAAGTTGATATCGCCTCGATAGACTGACTCATAGGTAGGTCGATTTGGTGTACGGCGTGAGCCAGTGTCTACCATCAAATCTACTTCTGTATCTTGGTTGCTGCCGTCCTCAGATAGCTTATGGACTGACACATCTAAACATAAGGACTGAAGCTCTCGCACTAACACCTTGAATGATTCTGGCGTACCAGGTCGAGGAATTGCGTGACCTTTAACGATCGCATTGAGTGCTTCGTTACGTCCCGTCATGTCATCAGACTTGACTGTGAGCAACTCTTGGAGAATATAGGCAGCACCGAAAGCTTCCAATGCCCATACTTCCATTTCTCCAAAACGCTGACCACCCTGTTGAGCTTTACCACCAAGAGGCTGCTGCGTAACCAGTGAATAAGGACCAGTAGAACGAGCGTGGATCTTGTCATCGACAAGGTGAACTAGTTTCAGCATATATGCTTTACCAACAGTCACAGGCTGATCAAATGGCTCACCAGTACGTCCGTCATAGACGACTAATTTGCCCGGAAATTCATCATTAAAGATCCAGTCTTTGCCAGTGTGTTTACGGGCATGTTCTAGCTGACCATTCACTAACTCTCTTGAAGCCTCTTCGCCGTACATTTCATCAAATGGCACGATTTTGAAACGAGCATTCAAGTTTTCCGCAGCCCAACCGAGCAAGCACTCAAATACCTGTCCAACGTTCATCCGTGAAGGGACACCCAGAGGGTTCAATACGATATCAAGAGGAGTACCATCTGGTAAGAAAGGCATATCTTCTTTCGGCAAAATGCGCGAAATAATGCCCTTGTTACCATGGCGACCTGCCATCTTATCTCCGACTTGGATCTTGCGTTTTTGAGCGACATAGACGCGGACGACCATGTTTGCCCCAGGGGGTAACTCATCGCCTTGTTCGCGAGTAAATACGCGCACATCTACTACACGACCCTTTTCACCGTTAGGCACGCGCAAAGAGTTATCTCTGACATCACGAGCTTTTTCACCAAAGATCGCTCTGAGAAGTTTTTCTTCAGGTGGCTGATCGGATTCACCCTTAGGTGTGACCTTACCGACAAGAATTTCTCCAGAACTTACCCAAGCCCCGATGCGGATAATGCCCTGCTCATCAAGGTTGCGAAGCGAATCTTCACCGACGTTAGGAATTTCGCGAGTGATTTCTTCGGGACCAAGTTTGGTTTGCCTTGCCTCAATTTCGTATTTTTCAACGTGAATCGAGGTATAAACATCATCAATTACGAGCCGCTCATTGATTAGAATTGCGTCTTCGTAGTTGTAGCCTTCCCAGGGCATATAGGCAACGAGAATGTTCTGTCCAAGAGCGATTTCGCCGCCTTCGGTTGCAGAACCATCGGCAAGAACTTGTCCTGAGACTACAGTGTCACCGACCCAAACTAGAGGACGCTGATTTAAGCAAGTATCTTGGTTCGATCGCTGATATTTTTGCAGACGGTAGCTGCTTTCTAGTCCAGTATCATCAGCCTTGACGCGAATCTCATCCGCAGATACATAAGAGACTTCACCTGTAACTCGTGAGACGATCACCATCCCTGAGTCACGAGCGGCTTGAGCTTCTAGCCCAGTTCCAACAAGAGGACGCTCAGGACGCAATAGTGGAACCGCTTGACGTTGCATGTTCGATCCCATCAGGGCACGGTTAGCATCATCATGCTCAAGGAATGGAATCAACGATGTTGCCACCGAGATAATCTGTACGGGTGAAACTGCGACATAGTCGATTTCTTCGGGACTTGCAGTACCCCATTCTTGACGGTAGCGAATAGGCACGATTTCGAGAAAGATATAGCCTTCGTCGTTAGTGGCTACGTCACCAGGGGCGACACGGAATTCATCTTCTTCATCAGCCGTCATATAGACAGGCTCTTGATTTTTCAGAACCTTACCGTTTTCGACCGCGTAGTAAGGAGTTTCGATGAATCCATACTGATTAACACGAGCATGGGTTGCCAAAGAACCGATCAAACCTGCATTAGGACCTTCAGGAGTCTCAATGGGGCAGATACGACCGTAATGGCTAGGGTGAATATCGCGAACCGCAAAGCCTGCACGTTCACGAGTTAGACCACCAGGGCCAAGGGCGCTAAGACGGCGTTTGTGAGTTAACTCAGCCAGAGGATTGGTTTGGTCCATGAACTGCGATAGTTGGCTGGAACCAAAGAACTCTTTGATCGCGGCTACTAAGGGTTTAGGGTTAACCAAAGATGCTGGTGTAAGCGCGTCAACATCAGAAACGGTCATCCGTTCGCGAATGATCCGTTCTAGACGGTTTAAGCCAACACGGACTTGGTTTTGCAACAATTCACCAACTGACCTGACGCGACGGTTGCCCAAGTGGTCAATGTCATCGATTTCACCGATGTCAAACTTGAGATTGATCAGATAGTTGATTGCCGTGAGAATATCCTTCTCAGTCAATACCCGCATGGTGTCAGGGGTATTCAAGCGCAATTTCTTATTGAGCTTATAACGTCCAACCTTTCCGAGGTCATAACGTTTGGGGTCAAAGAAGCGCGATCGCAACAGTTCACGACCTCCCGACTCTGTAGGTGGCTCACCTGGGCGGAGCTTGCGATAAAGTTCTTTGAGTGCTTCGTCTTCATCAAACTGACCTTCTTTGTCAATTGTTTTTTGGAAGTACTCGCGGTGAGTAAGCGCATCAAGAATTTCGGCATCACTCAAGCCGATCGCTTTGAGGAGTACCTGTGCGGAAAGCTTACGAGTTTTGTCAATGCGTACCCATACAAGATCATTCTTGTCGGTTTCAAACTTCAGCCATGCACCTCGGTTAGGGATCAGGCTGGCGTTGTAGGTACGGCGACCATTCTTGTCAATTTCTTGTTTGTAATAAACCCCAGGGCTACGTACAATCTGATTGACGATGACTCGCTCAGCACCGTTGATGATAAATGTTCCACGATCTGTCATTAGAGGCAGATCGCCGATAAAAACTTCTTGCTCCTTTATTTCTCCTGTTTCTTTGTTAATAAGCCTCGTGGGAACGTACATCTGTACGGCATAGGTGGCATCCCGACGTTTGGACTCGTCAACACTGTATTTGGGTCGCTTGAGCTTATAATCTTTGGCAATGAAATGGAGTTCCATTTTGCCCGTATAATCTGTAATCGGTGAGAAACTCTCAAGCTCTTCAATAAGTCCTTCTTCTAGGAACCATCGAAAACTCTCCCGCTGGATTTCTACAAGATCTGGTAGAACGAAGGCAGGAGTAACAAGAGTAGGCTTATTCATGCACTAATGACTGCAGTTTTAGTGGGCGGAGTATATGTCTAGTTTTGATTCAAGACATAAGCACATTATCCTAGCTTAGCTAAGTGTTTAATGTCAAGCTATTTTTTTGATGCAATTAAATAGCGATGCGCGGCAAAGCCGCGCATCGCTATTCCTTGGCGGAGTGATTATATTTAACGAAAGCGCGATCGCCAAATCCTTTGATATTCGCCATCATTTAAGCCGCCCGAAGAATTGAGATTATTGGC
>JANNDZ010000356.1:0-3608 GCA_031378395.1 Pseudanabaena sp. OTE_75_metabat_487_sub | reverse complement strand
GCGCCGCCTTTTCTTTTGTCAGTTAAGCCCATCCAGCTAATTGATAAACAAGTAAGCCAATGTACTCTTTGATCGCATTGGTCGTATTTCTGAGCGCTTCCACACTAGGAAAGAACTCCAGTATTAACGCCCAGCCTTTGTTATTCTCATTTTGTACCGACAAAAAGTCAGTTGGTGTAGCTATAGCCTCAACACCGACTTTCCGAAATATTTCCATTGAGCGTGGCATATGCAGAGCAGATGTTACTAGCAGTATTTTATTGATCCCCTTTTTAGTAAGGATTTCCTTTGTATTAATCGCGTTATCGCGGGTATTAAAAGATTGCGATTCTTGGATAATGGCACTAGATGGTACACCCATAAATTCAGCGATCGCAGCCATGTCTTCAGACTCAGGGTTTCCCCCATCGCCTAGCCATTCGGCTCGGCCACCAGTGACGATTACTAAGGGAGCTTTGCCCTGCTTATAGAGCCACGAGCTATACAAAATGCGATCGCCAGCTTCGTTTACCTCATACCAAGGTCGCGGCGCTATGCGTGGTCTTGTACCGCCACCCAAGACCACGATCGCTTCAGCTTTGGGGATATCAGCGTTCGGTAGATATTGCCATTCCAACGATCGCACTAACCACTTAGAAAAAATTTCATTGCTGCTTAGCAATAAAATTACTAATGCGAGACCGATTAGGGTTGAGGCAAAGCGATTTTTTTTAAATAGGCTGACTAGTTTACTAGAGTTACTAGGATTGCGCGATCGCTTAGATCGCCATAACAAAATCACTAAGGCGATCGTAATTAATACACTCGATAACCCAAGCGGATAGAAAAACAGCGGCAAAAGTTTAGATAAAAAAAGCGACACGGTTTTAAAGACTATTTTTAGTAATTCTGTACTATAGCAATCCTAAATTATTATCTATGTACATTATGTTTATGGAAGAGCACACTCTTTGGATGCGCTCTTCCATAAACTATTTAGGATTGTTAGAGGATAAGCTTTTTTGAGTCAGCTTCATGACTTTATTTGCATTATTCGGGAACCACTTAACTAACGGGTGAAATTGTCTCTGAATAATAACAGCTATTCTCATGATAAAAGTTTTCAAGGAATTCATTGCAGCTATTGATAATAGCTGCAATGAATTCCTTGAAAAGCATAAGCTTTCATTCAAGATCCGATAACTTAGATAAACTAAAAATCATAGTGATAATTACTGAAATAATAAGCGCTTTAGTTTGATTTTTAGGGTATTATGGTTTCATAAATATTCATAGAAGTCAGCTAAGCGTCAGTTAAAAAATTGGCACATTACTAAATGCAAGCTAATAATCTTAACTTCTAAATCAGGGGAACCCGATCAGAATTCAGACTTAGGCAATTGGGAATAATTATGATGAGTGCTGACATTGATTTAGATGAAGTATCTAAAGAGCAGAAAGAATCGGCTAAGCAATTATTAAAGAGTCTAGAGTTAAGTAGATCTGGATGTGTATATGTTGTACGCGATCGCATTCGTTGGTCGTTTTACATTGAGCGCGGAAAACTGGTCTATGCTTCCCACTCATTAGATAGTTTTGAAAGATTAGAACGACATCTGCGGATGTTAAGTCGAGAAGTCCCAGCACTTAATGACAAAATGCGATCAGAGCTGCGGCTGATGTTTGATGATCCTTCTCCAGATAATGCTAAGTACAAAGTTACTAGCGAAATTCTCTGCGTTGAATACCTTGCGATTTTGTGGCTAGTTAATGAGAACTATCTCCCGAAGACTATGGCAAGCAAATTAGTTGCAAGAATCATCCAAGAAGTTATTGAAGCATTCCTAGGGTTGCAAGATGGAAAGTTCGGTGGCATTTATTATGAACATTTCTTGAAGGAGACATATTGCAATCTATCAATTGATCTGATTTTAGAAATAGTTACACAACGACTTCAAGAATGGTACAAGCTTGGTCCCGCGATTTGCTCTCCTTACCAATGCCCATACTTAGTCAGTCAGAAAACTGCGGAGAAACGCATGTCCATCGAAACTGTGCAGCGACTTGGACGAATTTTACGTGGGTTTAACTTCTGTCAGTTAGGTGCATTACTAGGCAAAGATCCACTTGCGATCGCCAAGCACCTAAGTCCTCTAATTAGTGACGGCTCAATTCTTTTAAGGGAACCTTTAGCTCCATTTAATATGTTGCCGCGCACCTATTGTCTAGCTCCTGAAGAAGATCATGATAATATTGAGAAACTTGCAGAAACCTTTACCATAGAAGAAAAAACCAATACTGATAATATCTCCAGTATTAGCAAAATTGTTTTAAGACAACCAGTCAAAACATCAAAGATTGTTTGTATCGATGATAGTGAGTCAATGCTTGGAATTATTAGTAGCTATTTAGGAAATGAAGATTTTCAAATTACGCTAATTCAAGACTCGATGAAAGCCTTAATGAAAATTAATTCTATCCGTCCTGATTTAATTTTGCTAGATATTGGAATGCCCAATGTTGACGGCTATCAACTCTGTTCTCTAATTCGTAAATCTTCTAACTTCAGAGATATTCCAATTGTAATGGTAACAGGCAATAAAGGGCTAATTAACCGTGCGAGAGCAAGCATAGCAGGCGCAACAGATTATCTAACTAAGCCATTTACACAGGCTGATTTACTGAAGATGGTTATGCGTCATCTGATGTAATTTTCTGGGGCGAACCCTCTCAAATAATTTTGGGTTACTATATTTTGAAAAAACAAATAATGCTTTAATAAAGATGCGTCGGCTGTGAACTCTAACCTTTGAATATTGTCAACACCCTTAAAACTACAAGTTTACCTGTTGCTAATGCGACAGGAGGTAAAATAAAGTGCAACCGAAGTCAACTAAATCTACCTAAAACCCATTGGCTTGCTAATGCTTATATTGAGCAAGCTGCAAGATTAGAATTGCTAATCAGTCAACCCTTTCTAATCAGGACAACTAGTAATGGGACTTAACAAATGTGTAGGACTGATAAATATGGATTCCCATTACTATGATTAAAGACCAAAAACAATCTGCTAGAGAAATCTTAAAAAGTCTAGAGGCTAGTAAAGATGGATGTACCTATGTTTTTTATGATCACATTCGCTGGGCATTCTATACCGAAAAAGGGAAATTGGTATATGCATCTCATTCATTAGAAAGCTTTGAAAGGGTAGAACGGCATTTACGCGGGCTAAGTCGAGAAGTACCTGCATTGAATGACAAATTGCGATCGCAGCTTCGCTTGATGTTCGATGATCCATCCCCAGAAACTACCAAGTACAAAGTCACAAGTGAAACCCTATGCACTGAATACCCAGCTATCCGATGGCTAGTTGATGAAAATTATCTGACTAAACCAGTTGCAGGCAAACTAATCGCGCGGATTATTCAAGAGGTAATTGAGACTTTTTTATGTCTGCCTAATGGCGACTTGAGTCACACTTTTTATGAGCACTTACTAAAGGACACTTACTGTAGTCTACCAATTACTCGCACGTTAGAAGTCGTCGAACAAAGATTACAAGCTTGGTATAGCCTTGGTCCAACAATTTCTTCGCCCTATCAGTGTCCCTATTTAGTTAATCCGACGGT
>JANNDZ010000890.1:0-4974 GCA_031378395.1 Pseudanabaena sp. OTE_75_metabat_487_sub | reverse complement strand
ACAAACCCTAAAATCGGTTTTGAGGAAAGTCCGCCGACAGCGGACTTTCCTCAAAACCGATTTTTGTAATGATAATTGCTAAGACACACGATGCAGGAATTTTAAGATATTAAAAGTTTACTAAATTTAGTATGTGCTTTTAGAGATTATATCAGTTGTTTTTTGTCAAAGTATTTTGACATATCCGATAACCATGGTTACTTGCATTAAAGTTAGTCAAACTGAAAATATGAGGTGCAGCGCTTCACTTTGAGTCTCATATTTTTCGGTTTATGTCCTGACAAAAAATAACTTTGACGGACGTTGTTAGATGTGGTAAGTTGCGCTACGCTATTAATCCAAATCGCCTAAGTAATTAGTTCTTTGATTTCAATGAGTTATCACTCCCAGACATACGCGATCGCTAGTCGCCAAGAAGATTTAGAGAGACACCTGCTAGAGTTGTCTGTCGTTGACCGTGAGCAGTTGGCTGTTGCTAAACGCTGGCAAGCTCGACAGGAAGGGCCTTTGCTAATGATTTTGCTACAGCTTAGTTTTATTGACCTGCACCAGTTTAGTGGCTTACTTGACTGGTCTGGACAGGGCTAATCCAAAAAAAGCAAAGTGTCCGCGTAGCGGGCACTTTGCTTTTTTTGGATTTATCCGCCACTCACAGGTGGAATCAGTGCTACCTCGTCGCCATTTTTAAGAATTGTCTGCGGTTCGGCAAAATTGAGATTCACTGCATAACGAGTTAGCGATCGCCATTTCTCAAGATGTGGATGTTGGTTGACAAGGCGATCGAATATTTGTGACACCGAAGTACCTGACGCTAGCGTAATTTGCATTTCATCGGTAGCGAGTACCTCTTGGAAAATTGCAAATAATTTAACAGTGATGTGAATATCTTCAGAAATTGATTCGTGGTTCATAGTTCTACAGCGCTTTGCACTGAAATGAGAACCAAGATTTCTGTTAAACGTAAGGGCAAGTCATGAATTGCCCTTACGTGTAACAGAAATCTTGGAGCTTATGTTAATCTGCTTCTGCGTTTTCGTAAGCAGCGATGATGTTATGCACTAGAGGATGTCGCACTACATCATTTTTATCAAACAAGTTAAAAGAAACTCCTTCGACTCCTTTGAGAATATTCATGGCGATGATTAAGCCAGATTTTTGATGGCGGGGTAAATCAATCTGGGTAATGTCGCCTGTGACGACCATACGCGATTTAAAGCCCAGTCGCGTTAAGACCATTTTCATTTGGGCAGCCGTTGTGTTTTGTGCCTCATCAACGATGATGAACGAGTTACTGAGAGTCCGTCCGCGCATATAGGCAAGAGGCGCGACTTCGATAATGCCACGCTCCATTAGTTGCGGGACTTTCTCTGCCCCGATCATTTCGTTCATCGCGTCATAGAGAGGACGTAGATAGGGATCAATTTTTTGCTGTAAGTCCCCAGGTAGAAAACCGAGACTTTCGCCAGCCTCGACAGCAGGACGTGTAAGGATAATTCGCTCAAATTTATTGCTTTGCAAGGCGCTCACCGCAGCAACGGCTGCGAGATAGGTCTTTCCAGTACCCGCTGGCCCAACACCAAAGATTAAATCGTGATTTTCCATCGCTTGCACATATTGCTGCTGACGATAGGTGCGTGGCTGCACTGAGTCACCACGACGATTACGAGAAATGGTAGCGCGATCGCGCCATTCGCCAGAACGCTCCTCCGCGATCGCCTCACGAGCAGCGCGAATATCCACAGCTGCGATCGTTTTTTCCTGTGACCACAATGGCTTCAGGGCGTTAACCATCTGTTCTACAAGGTTTATCTGCTCTGTTGTACCATCAATTAATAGGTCTTGTCCCCGCATGATTATCCGCACACCTGTTGTTTCTGCAAGTAGTTTTAAGTTTTCCTCGCGTGTCCCTGCAAGACAGATTGCGCTACTAGGATTTGGCAAACTCAAAATATACGGTTCGTTGCGGGGAGTACCCATTAAATTAGTTATCCTCTAGTTGTGTTCGTAAGTATATTGGCATAATTAAAAAACCAAAACTAAAAACTGTACCGCCCGCTGCGCGGGCGGTACAGTTTTTAGGGTTTGATATTTAATTGTGCTTAGTTAACAAGATTCTCAGCGCCACTGATGACACGGGCTGACAAAATTTTGTCGCCTAGTCTTAGTTTATCCAAAGTTTCCTTGCCATCGGTGACATATCCAAAAACGGTATAGTTGCCATCAAGCAAATTTAAACCTGCGGGAGTTAATTCTGATTCAAATAGGTAGATGAAAAACTGCGATGAACCAGCATTAGCATCTTCATTAGGATGCGCCATGGCAACAGTCCCAAAGGCAGCGAAAGGCAGTACGGGTAATGTTCCTGACAAGCCTTGTTCTTCAAAGGTTTTGGCATAGGTAGGCACCTTTTGATCGGGTAGGCGCACTTCAATAGGGACAGTCCGATATTTTTTGGTTTTAGGATCGATGTAGCCATCGGTTGCACCATCGGGATCGCCCGTTTGTAAGTAATAGTTTTCGTCGGCTCGCGTAAAAGTTAGACCATCGTAAAAGCCTTTCTGAACGAGATCAACAAATTGCCCTGCATTGACTGGCGCATTGTAGCCATCAACTGTAATCGTGGCATTACCTTTTTCGGTGGATATCTCCACTAAGGCGCGTCCCTTGAGCTGGGGCAATTGGGCATATTGGGCAGGAACTTCAAAGGGGAAGGCTTGAATAAAGTCAGATTCGACTAAACCTACATAGTCCAAGGCTCTTTCCGATAACGCTTTAACGCTGTTACGATCTTTGATTGCGATCGCTTCTTGTAGAGGGACAAGGGCTGTCGTTAAGCTCGCCAAATGTTCGGTTACTAATCCTTGGCGATCGCTGCTAACTTCAGCAATCAACTGTGCCTGATTTTGACTTAGGGTTTGCGAGATTGTTTCAATATCTCTTTTGAGGTTGCTCCATCGCTTCAGATTGGCTTGGCGAGGCATTTGCTCTAATGTACGCTGGACATCGCGCATCACTTCGCTATCAATCGGCAAAGCATTTCTCAAGATGATACGAGCATCTTTAATTGCACTTTTAGTTGGTAGTGCTGCTATGCTTGGCGCGATCGCCGATATCATCGTCAAACAGGTCACAAGCAAACAAGCGATTGTCAGCGTTACGCCCTTAAACCACCAAGATCTTCGAGAGACAAGATCTATTTGCTGGTTTGTTAGATTGCTGGTTCTTTCTAAATTACGATTTAAATTAAGATTTAACATTGCACTCAAAACTAAATTAGCCACTTAAAAATGCTATTGCATTTGGTTGCACAGTTAGGCAAACTTAACCTGATTTCATGCAGTCCTATCTTTAAAAATTTATTATGACGGACGCAAGTATCGATTTAACTGAAGAGCATCATCCAATTCATGCAAGTCATGAGGCTGATAAATCAGATCTATCAGCACTAAAAAGCGATCGCCTATTTAGATCGATCATGGAAAATGTTGCCGATTTAATTGCAGTAATTGATGCTAAAGGCTATCGCGTTTACAATAGCCCTTCCTATGAAAGAGTCTTGGGATATACATCAGCAGAACTCAAAGGTACATGGGCCTACGACAAGATTCATCCCGATGATCAAGAGCAAGTATTAAAAGCGGCGGCGGAAACCTTAAAAACTGGTGTGGGCAGATCTTTAGAATATCGAATGCAGCATAAAGACGGAAGTTGGCGAATTTTAGAATCATCAGGCAGTGTAATGCGTGATCGGCAGGGGAATATGCAGAATATTGTGATTGTTGCCCATGATATTAGCGATCGCAAAAAGGAGCAGTGGGAACGCCGTCGCGCCGAGAGAGAACTAGAGCGGTCGCGTCAAAGTTATAAAGATCTGGTCAGACGCGAGGAAATGTTAAACCGTCGCCTTACTAGCCAAATTCGCAATTCCCTCGATCTAGATACGATCCTTGCCACAGCCGTCAATGAAATACAGGAGCTATTACTGATCGATCTATGCAATTTCTTTTGGCATGTGCCCAATACTAATCCGCCAGAGTTTCAGCTTGTGCATTTTGCGGCTAGTCATAACTTTCTTGTTGCAGCCACCAGTTATCCTCTGTCGCAATTGTCTCAATTTGGTCAGCGCTTGCTTAGTCAAGAAATTATTCAGATTCAGTCGATTTACACTAATCCAGAATTGGATAATGTTAGTCGGATGCTTCTTGCTGAAAAAGGTTTTACGTCGCAGTTACTTGTACCGATCAAAACCCGATCGCAAAAATTGGGGGTGATTGTTGCCGCGCATTGCCAAGGCAGTCGCCCTTGGGATGCGGAGGAGGTAGAACTATTGCAAGCCGTGGCAAACCAATTGGCGATCGCGATCGATCAAGCCGAGCTATTTGACTCTGCTCAGACTAATGCTGCCAATGCCCAAGCTCAAGCCATACTGATCGAAAAAGCCCTTGCTGATTTACAAAAAACACAGAGCCAACTGATACAGACCGAAAAAATGTCGAGTCTTGGTCAATTAGTAGCAGGGGTTGCCCATGAGATTAATAATCCTGTCAACTTTATCTATGGCAATCTCAACCATGCCAACCGCTCTGTCCAGAATCTGCTAGATGCGATCGCTCTTTATCAAACAAATTATCCAGAGCCAGTACCCGAAATAGCCAAATTTCTCGATGAGATCGATTTGGAATTTCTCCAAGAAGATCTGCCGAAGATGTTGACATCTATGAAAATTGGAGCCGATCGCATTCGCCAAATTGTTTTGTCCTTACGAAATTTTTCGCGCACTGACCAAGAAGGGAAAAAACCCTTTGATATCCATGAAGGCTTGGATAGTACGTTACTGATTTTGCAAAATCGCCTTAGAGCTTATGGCGATCGTCCTGCGATTAATTTGACTAAGCGCTATGGCAATATCCCGATTGTCAATGCTTACGCGGGGCAACTTAATCAAGTGTTTATGAACATTTTAAGCAATGCGAT
>JANNDZ010000327.1:0-2191 GCA_031378395.1 Pseudanabaena sp. OTE_75_metabat_487_sub | reverse complement strand
CAACAAATTGATGATGTCTGTATTCATGTGATTACCGATGGACGCGACACTTTGCCCCATTCAGGGATCAACTTTATTAAGCTTTTACAAGCGCATATTAAAAAGATTGGTGTCGGACGTATTGTCACGATCAGTGGGCGTTATTTTGTGATGGATCGCGACAAGCGTTGGGATCGCGTTCAAAAAGCCTATGAAGTTCTGACAAATGATCGCATCACCACTGAGCTAACTGAACCAACGGATTTGTTGGAGTCGGCATACAAAGAAAAGGTTACTGACGAATTTTTGCCCCCAACTCGAATTGCGCACGGTGCGATCGCGTCTGGTGACGGTGTAATTTGCTTTAATTTCCGTCCAGATCGCTCTCGTGAGATCACTCAAGCCCTTGTCTCAAAGGACTTTACAGCTTTTGAACGCGATCATATTGAGGAGATCGCTTATGCGACATTTACACAGTACGATAGCGCTTTACCTGTCCCTGTTGCTTTTTTACCCCAAAACTTAACTAATTTGCTGGGGCCAGTCGTGGCAAAGCATGGGCTAAAACAATTGCGACTAGCCGAAACTGAGAAATATGCCCATGTAACCTATTTCTTTGACGGTGGTTTGGAAGAAGCCAGTGAAGGCGACGATCGCGTTTTGGTGAATAGTCCAAGGGTATCTACCTACGATCAAGAACCAGCTATGTCTGCGGCTGAGGTGACACGCATCGCATCAGAGGCGATCGCTAAACGCATCTACTCGCTGATCGTAATTAACTACGCTAATCCAGACATGGTAGGGCACACTGGCAACTTTGAAGCCACAGTCAAGGCTCTTGAACATGTCGATCGAAGTTTGGGTAAATTATTAGCGAGTATCGCTAACGCTGGTGGTACAGCTTTAATCACCGCTGATCATGGTAATGCCGAATATATGTGCGATGAGCATGGCAATCCTTGGACTGCCCACTCCAGCAATCCTGTGCCATTTATTTTGATCGAGGGTGAAGGATGCAAGATTTATGGTCATGGTGCTGATGTCAAACTCAAGCCTTCAGGTGGTCGTTTAGCAGACATTGCGCCTACGATTTTAGAAATTTTGCAAGTCCCGCAACCAGAAGAAATGACTGGTGTTTCTTTGCTAGAAACAGCAATTTATGAGCTATAGAGCCTCAAAACTCCAGTCAAAATTGGTAAATAAATAAGATGTCTGAATCGCGAATTAAACAGATTTGTGGATGACGCGGATTTTTAAAAAAACAAAAGGTGGCGCTTTCGCCACCTTTTGTTTTTAGGTTACAGAATATAGATAGCGTTAGAGAAAACTTATCGCCATCTATAAAATTCTGAAGGTTAACTTGAATGTCAATACTGACCAGACGCGAGTTCATTGCGATTAGTAGCCTAACGGCTGGCTTTGCGATCGCTGTGCAGCCAATTTCTGCAAAAACAATTACTACTGATCGCAAGGGAATCATCGCAGGTGAAGTCAAAATTCCTGTCAAAGGTGGCATAATTCCTGCCTATCGAGCTAGACCTACTTTTGGCAAAGATTTCCCTGTCATCTTAGTTGTCCAAGAGATTTTTGGAGTTCATGCTTATATTCAAGACGTTTGTCGTCGCTTAGCCAAATTAGGCTATTTAGCGATCGCCCCTGAAATGTTTTATCGACAGGGCGATGTGTCCAAACTGACGGATATTGCTGAGATTCGCAAAGTAGTTAGTAAAGTACCTGACGCGCAGGTAATGTCTGACCTTGATGCAACTGTGGCATGGGCGATGAAATCCGCGAAGGGAGATCCCAACAAACTGGGAATTACTGGTTTTTGCTGGGGTGGACGAATTACTTGGCTCTATGCTGCCCATAACCCTAAAGTCAAGGCTGGTGTGGCATGGTATGGCAGACTTGTGGGCGAATCAACTGCACTCACGCCCAAACATCCAGTTGACATTGCCAAGAGCTTACAGGGGCAAGTTTTAGGACTCTATGGTGGCAAAGATACGGGCATTCCTCTAGATACGGTTGAGCAAATGCGTGATCGCCTCAAAGGTGGCATTACTAAATCTGAGATCGTCGTTTATCCTGACGCACCTCACGCTTTTCACGCCGATTATCGACCTTCCTATCGTCAATCAGATGCCGAGGATGGCTGGAAACGATTACAGGCTTGGTTTAAGGAAAATGGAGTTGTCTAACCAAAAACTAAAAT
>JANNDZ010000292.1:0-1511 GCA_031378395.1 Pseudanabaena sp. OTE_75_metabat_487_sub | reverse complement strand
CAAAGGCGTAATCAGAGACGACTTTTCCGCCAATAATATGCTCTTGCAGTACTCGCTCTAGTACTTCGATAGTTGCGGAGTGATACCAAACCCCATCGGGATAGACTAATAAAATTGGGCCACGATCGCATACGCGCAAGCAATTAGTTTTAGTCCGAAAGATTTTTGTTTCGAGATCGAGTTCTTTAATACGGCGCTTGAGATAGTCCCATGCCTGTAAGCCAACTTCTTTTTGGCAACAGAGTGGCTTAGTCTGATCAGCACATAAAAACAGATGCTTCTCAATCTGGGGAATCGACAAATTTGCCGCACGAATTGCTAGCTGCTCACGTACTAAATCTAAATCCAAGACAAGATCTTCATTCATCACTTTACAAGGAGAGCGTTTAAGAAAAAAATTGTGACGCGGCTTCTCCGCGCCACAATTTTTTTCTTTAGGGGTTCAATTCGTTGATAACTTTGTCAGTTTTGCGGAATTTTAATTCGGGAGGAGCATCAGGCAGATGCAGTAAGTCGCGAATTGCCGAGTCTAGTTCTTCAAATCCAAACAGCCCTTCGCGATCAAAGCTAACTTTACCTTCACCAGAAATTAGCACTGTTTGCGGCACTGTCCCTTTGTAATAATATGCTTCGTCAGCTGGGGTGTAATTATTTGTTTGTAAGTCCAAACTATCAACAGGAACGGCAATCAGGCTAATCGTTTTGCCATAAAATCCTTGAGCCAAGTTGAGAATTGGCGAAAAGCGCTTACAGTCGGCGCTGTCATCGACATAAAAAACCAACATTGCGGCTCGACCTAGCTCAAGGGATTCAGATAAGCTAATTCGAGGTGGTACAATCGAGCCATTGCCACCATAGAGAGCAAATATATTACCGTCATAGGTATCATCGGTAAGTCTTGCTTGAACTGGTTGAGCATCACCAAATACAGTTCCTAGCAATATACTTAGGCTTATACAACTTGCGATCGCCACCAAAAAAATCACATCAAAAGATCGCTTCAGCCAATTTTTCATTATCTTCAATATAAATTCTGCTACCAATCACTATATCTACAAGCAAGACGCACGAAACAAATTAAAACCCGAAAATGTAGTGGTAATTCATGAATTACCACTACATTTTCGGGTTTTTGTAAAGCTTGCCTCACTTTATGAATCGCCAAAGCCGTGGGCGCGAATAAGATCAAAGAATTCTTTTTTCATCGATGGATCTTGTCTGAAAGACCCCCGCACGATCGAGTTAACCATCTTGGTTTCAGGTTCTTTGACTCCACGCCAAGTCATGCACATATGCTGCGCCTTGATTACAAAGGCAAGTCCTTTAGGTTTGATCAATTCTTCGATGGTATCAGCAACCATAATCGCCGCTTCCTCTTGAATGTGAGGACGACTCATTACCCAGTCCACGATGCGATTGAATTTTGAGATCCCAATTACGCGATCGCTAGGAACGATACCAATCCAAGCCTGACCAACAATTGGCACAAAGTGGTGAGAGCAAGCCGAACG
>JANNDZ010000283.1:0-4316 GCA_031378395.1 Pseudanabaena sp. OTE_75_metabat_487_sub | reverse complement strand
AAACACAAAATGGCGTAGCCATTTTGTGTTTTGGTATTACTAGATCTATTTTGAAGGGAGAAAGTCTTTACTTATATGGATGCAGCAACTATTCAAACTTTTATTGCAACTAACTTAAATCTGCTTGCGGGAGCCGCATTTAAAGTTGTTGCCGCGATAATCCTCTGGTTTATTGGGCGCAAACTGATCGAGTTTTCGATCGCCATTACCTCCAGTACGCTAAAAAAACAACGTATTGACGCAACATTGATCAGCTATCTGACTTCTAGCCTTTCGGTGTTATTAAACATCATTCTAGTTGTAGCTATTCTTGGATACTTTGGTGTTGAAACAACCTCCTTTGCTGCTCTTTTAGCGGCGGCTGGTATAGCGATCGGAGCAGCATGGAGTGGCTTATTAGCGAACTTCGCCGCAGGAGTGTTCCTGATTGTCTTGCGTCCATTTCAAGTTGGCGATTTTATCTCTGCTGGGGGCATCACAGGCACAGTTGTAGAAATTGGTTTATTTGTAACAACCATCGATACACCTGACAATGTTCGTACATTTGTTGGCAACAACAAACTTTTCTCTGACAATATTCAAAACTTTTCCACCAATCCTTATCGCCGCGTTGATCTGCAAGCGCAACTGGATCATTCTGTTAACTCCAATGAAGCAGTGCGAGTTCTCCAAGAACGGATTCGCAATATTCCCAATGTGGTCAGCAATCCTGCACCTGTAATTGAAATTATTGATTTTACTCCAATGGGACCAGTGCTTGCAGTACGTCCTTTCTGCAACAATGCTCACTATTGGCAGGTCTACTTTGACACCAATCGAGTTATTCGCGAAAGCTTTAGTGAATCAGGATTCCCTGTTCCTCAACAACACTTCCAAATCCGTCAGTCTTAAACACCAAAAGCCTTGCTAAGCGAGGCTTTTGGGTAATCACTATATTTCTGAATTATGCAGCCAACCAAATTCCCATCGATTATTACGCCTTCTCAAAAAGTGCGCGTCATTGCTCCTAGTGGTGCATTACGTGAAAGCGAACGTTTTGAGCAAGGGCTAAAAATCTGGCGCGATCGCGGTTATGAATTGACTATACCTGATGATCTTAGTCAGCCTTGGGGCTATTTAGCTGGCACTGACGAGCATCGCTGTCAGCAATTTATCGAGGCTTGGAATGATCCTGACTGTGTAGCGATCGCCTGTGCGCGAGGAGGCTATGGCTCAATGCGTCTCCTCGAAAAACTTGATTGGCAAGAACTTAGCGATCGCCCTAAATGGTTAATTGGCTTTTCTGATATTACGGCTTTACTCTGGGGCTTGGCAAAACATAAGGGGATTGGCGGCTTACATGCACCAGTGATCACGACATTAGGAAATGAACCAGAGCGATCGCAACAACAATTATTTGATTGGGTGGAAGGAAAAGTTGATACGATCACACTAGCAGGGGAAGGTTGGAATAATGGTAAAGCAACAGGTGTTCTCTTACCCGCAAATTTAACCCTTGCGACACATATCATCGGTACGGATATTTGTCCTGATCTAGAGAATGTAATTTTAGCGATCGAGGATGTATCCGAGGCTCCTTATCGGGTTGATCGCATGTTAACCCATTGGCGTTGGTCTGGACATTTACAAAAATTAAAAGGGATTGCGATCGGACGTTTTAGTCAATCGGAAGTCTCTAATCCAAGTTTTACAATGGAAGAAGTATGGCGCGATCGGCTGACTGATTTAGGAATTCCGATTGTGATGCATTTACCATTTGGGCATGATGGAGAAAATGCTCCCTTACCCGTTGGTTGTATCGCTGAACTTGATGCTGATAATGGAATATTATCCTTCTCGCGATCGACAAAGTATGGGGCTGGCACAGGGGCGCAGCCCCTACAAGATTCTGTTTTTTTGAGGTAGGGGCAATCTCTCCGTGGTTGCCCTGCTTCGCTATCAGCAAGAGCTCTATCATCTGCGTTCCACGTAATACCAATTCACAAAAGTGTGGCAACGCTTCTGTGAATTAAAAACCAAACCCCGTAAGGGTTTTAAAAACACAAAATGGCTACGCCATTTTGTGTTTTGGTATAACATCAGGATCGTAGAGACGTTAATTTTTCTGTCCATGTTTGCAAGAATGGCATCGCTGAAGAGAGTGTTAAATCATATTTAATCGGTGTAATTGTCACGTAATTATCTCTAATAGCTTGAATATCTGTATCTGCTTCTGCTTCTTCTTCAACCACTACACCAGATAGCCAGTAGTAGGTTTTACCACGCGGATCGATGCGCTTCTCAAATAGATCCTTATAGCGACGAATCCCTAAACGAGTTACTACAGCTCCGCAAATATCTGCTTCTGGAATTGCGGGGATATTTACATTAAGTAGAATTGCTTCTTCGAGAGGATAAGCTGCGATCATCTTGACTAATTTTTTGGCAAAATTGGCAGCAGCACTAAAGTCTGGATGTGTGAAACTAGCCAAACTAAAGGCAATACTTGGCACACCTTCTAGTACTCCTTCCATCGCAGCCGATACCGTACCAGAGTACAAGACATCCGTTCCCAAATTTGCACCACGATTGATTCCTGACAATACTAGATCTGGGCGATCGCTTAATAATGCATCAAGGGCTAATTTCACCGTATCCGAGGGCGTACCCGAACAAGCCCAAGCCTCAATTCCCGCAGGATAAACACCAGAAATTTGATCAACTCGCAGAGGCTCCTGCAAAGTTAGCGCATGTCCTGTTGCCGATCGCTCACGATCTGGGCAGACAACTGTAATCTGATGCTCAGTATCGCTAAGAGCCTCGGCTAGCGCCCTTACCCCCGCTGCATAAATGCCATCGTCATTACTAATAAGAATATTCATTTTCAAGTATGAAATTTACAGCCATTTGCAATCAAAATAACCACAAGATTCATTTTAAAAGTGTTGCTTTGCAGCACTTTTAAAATGAATCTTGGTTTTGGTTTCAGCGCAGAGCGCTGTAAGATCCATAAAACTATAAAGGCTCGCAACGCGAGCCTTTATAGTTTTAATCGAGGGTGATCACCCATGAGCCAATATATTGAGGTACGGGGATGTCAGCTCGCATGACTCTGCCGTCAAACTGATAGAAACCGCTATAGTCAGGATTTCTGACGTTGGATAGCACGGCTCGAATTGCTGTTTTGGATGGAATTGCCTCTTTAGGGATGATCGTAATGCGGCGAGTTTCTTTATCCCAAGTCGCTGATTCAATCTCCAAGTCTTTGCCCCCACGGCATTGATCGGTTACGCGCAGTTTTATGTCACTAGTATCAAAGGTGCCGTTGAAATGGCTCGGATAGGTAATAATCACTTCAGAAACTTTAAATTTCTGTGGCTTAACTTCTAAATAATAACGATCATTACGACCACTGCCGCCATTGTCAAGACAATAGTCAAGTGCGCTATCTTTTATTCCGCCAAACAGAATAAATCCTGCATTTTGAGCGCGAACGACAGAAGGAGAAACCACAGCACAAGCTACAGCTAGACAAGACACAATACCCAGTTTTTTGATCATTTGGATCTTCATAAATCTCACAAGACAATACTATTATGCTACGCACTGATCATTCTGACGAAATTTGATAGCAAATGTATCCCGTCATTGGATGATTTTTCGGGATGAAATTGTACAGCCATTACATTATCTTTGGCGATCGCTACGGTTACGGTCTGACTACCATGGGTTGTCGTCGCTGCGGTCACTGAGCTATCAACGGGTGCGGTGTAATAGGAATGCACAAAATACATCCAAGGACTAGCACCCAAGTCTTGCCAAAGCGGACAATCGGCTTGCCTTAGTTCTAGTTGGTTCCAGCCCATATGCGGGATCGTCAGATTTGGCTCATGACTAAATCGTTTAACTTGACCTTTGATGATTCCTAAGCCAGCTTCTTGCCCCTCTTCACTGCTTTCAAATAGGATTTGCATCCCTAAGCAAATTCCTAAAAATGGCTTGCCCGATGCGATCGCATCATGTATTGGCTGTTCTAGATTGGTCGCCCGCAATTTTTGCATTGCAGGATCAAAAGAACCCACACCTGGTAAAACAATGCCATCGGCATCAGCTAACTTTTGTGGATCATTAGTGACAATTGGGGTTGCGCCTGCCATCTCTAAACCCTTACAGGCTGAGTGCAGGTTGCCCATGTCGTAGTCGATTACTGCCACAACTGGCATGATTTTACTCCTGTTTAATAGTCTTGCAATGGGAACTTTGTCCCTGCTTACGCTTTCTAAAGCGATTATAGCTGTCGCTATACCCAAAAATGGGTTGCGGCGCTTCGCGCCGCA
>JANNDZ010000280.1:0-3516 GCA_031378395.1 Pseudanabaena sp. OTE_75_metabat_487_sub | reverse complement strand
GGCGGCGCGAAGCGCCGCCTCTCATCTTTTGAACTTATAGGGTTTTATCGATCGCTAAAAGCGTATGTAACAAAACATTTGCTCCCTGTGCGCATTGCTCAGGTGAAGTATATTCATCCTGCGAATGACTAATCCCATTAAGACTTGGGATAAAAATCATGCCCATATCTGTAAAGCGTCCAATCTCCTGAGCATCATGCCCTGCACGGCTAGGTAAGTAATCATAACTAAGTTTTAGTTCTTGACAGACGTTAGCGATCGCTTCCATTAGTTCAGGTTTGGCTGGAGTTGGCAATACATGCAACTTCTGCTCAATAGTAAATTCTGTACCAGTACTTTCAGCGATCGCCTCACATTCTTTCTCAATCTGCGCGATTAAATATTGCAAATTCTCTTCAGAGAGATCACGCAAATCAATGCTCATATCTACACGTGCTGGCACAACATTAGTTGCATTGGGCGAAACAGTCAGATGTCCCACCGTAGCTACTTGTTCGCCCTTCGTTTCTACACCGAGGCGATTGATTGCCAATACCAGTTGCGAAGCCGCGACAAGGGCATCTTTTCGCATATGCATTGGCGTTGTGCCTGCATGGTTGGGACGACCAATAATTGTCACCATAAAGCGATATTGACCGACGATACCTGTAACCACGCCGATTTGTTTATCTAAAGCTTCAAGTACGCCGCCCTGCTCGACATGAAGTTCGATAAACGCTGCAATTTCATGGCGATCGCGTTTAGCTGTATGGAGCTGATCCCAATCACCACCAACATTTTTTAAACAATCTTGAATCGATGTGCCATCTTTACGGCGATAACGTTCAGGATCGGTAGGAGCATTGCCTGCGATCGCTTTACAGCCAATCACACTATTCTCTTCATCGGAAAAAACTATTACTTCAAAGGGATGACGCAGCCGTATCTGGCTTTCTTGAAATACCTTCGCCACTTCGATTCCCGCCAAAACGCCGAGACTGCCGTCGAATCTCCCTCCAACTGGCACGGTATCAATATGCGATCCTGTCGCCAAAGCTGCTGTTCCTGATTCTGTTCCTGCATAAGTACCGATGATATTGCCTACCGCGTCACTCCGTACTGACATTCCTGCTTCTAGCATCCAAGTTTTGATCAATTTACGAGCCTGCATGTCTTCTTCAGAAAAAGCAAGCCTGCATACTCCACCGTTGGGCAGCTTGCCAATTGTGGCAAGTTCAGCAAGACTGCGCTCAAGGCGATCGGAATTGATCGCTAATTTGGGGAGTATCGCTATCATGGCTCAGATTATTCCTTAAAGATATGTTAAACGCTAGATTGTGAATACAATATACTGTATACACATATTTATGATTAATATGGTATCGTTATTTGATTTTCAGGCAAGCTAAATTCATGAATTTAGCTTGCCTGAAAATCAAGAAACAATTGGATTAAAATTCTTGTCAGTTAAACAATGACTGTTACGATCATACAAACTTTAAGAAAAACAGAATAAAATTCTCGTAATTTCATCTGACCTGAATTTATGGTCAAAATCGCAGAGAATTATTCATCCAGATTTTAGGAGATTTCTGATTGTTGCTCTCATCACCTCGTCCCATCCAGCGTTCGCAATCGTTACGTGAGCAAACCTATCAGGTTTTGCGCTCAGCTATTTTGTCAGGGGAATTTTTAGCTGGCTCACGTTTAGTAGAGACCCAAATTGCCGAGAAATTACAAGTTAGCCGCACACCAATCCGTGAGGCTCTACAGCAGCTACAACAAGAGCAGCTTGTTACAACCGATGAAAATGGCAATCTGCGGGTGGTCAGCTTCTCGACTGCTGATGCTAAACATCTCTATCGTTGTCGTCTGGTACTAGAGCAAGAATCAGTATTAGAAGCATGTAAAAATGCCACTGCTGAGCAGTTAGCAAAAATCGAGTTGGCAATTCAACAAGCAGAAAAAGCGATCGCCCAGCAGCCAAATCAACTGACAAGCTACCAGCTACTGCATATTGACTATCAATTTCATCGAGCGATCGCTGAATGTTCGGGCAATCATTGGTTAGCGTTGCTCCTCGATCAGCTATTCGATAAAATGGCATTATTGCGAATGCAGACAGTGCAGCAAAATCTCAAGGTTTTAGAGATCCGCTCAGAGCATCGCCAAATTTATGAAGCGATCGTGCAACGAGATTACGAAGCTGCTTTCAAAGCTCTTAGCAATCATTTAATGTCCAGCCAAGCTAGAGTTATCCGCGAAATAGAGCAATTGCAAAACCAACAGATTCAATAAGAGCTGCTGTGCTTTGCACAGCAGCTCTTTATAACGGTTTACAATATTTTTATAGTCAGCCAAGCCTAATAGCTATGACCCAAACCTTATCCTCAAGAACAATTCTTCCTGTTACAACCTTCGAGGCATTTATCGATTGGCTACCTGAAAATTCTGGAGTCCGTTACGAATTACATAATGGAAATATCACTGAAATGCCTCAACCAGTGGGAGATCACGAAGAATCTAAAGGGTTTTTGAACATTGAAATTTCCTTTGAAATCAAAAGTATTGGCTTGCCTTACAGTATTCCTAACCAAGCTATTGTTAGACCTGATGGCAAAGATTCGGGCTATTTGCCAGATATTTTGGTACTAAATCGCACCAATCTGGTTAACGAAAAGCGCTGGAAAAAAGAATCAATTCTTAGTGACGGTGCATCCATACCCCTAGCAATTGAGGTTGTCTCGACAAATTGGCGTGATGACTACTACTTAAAATTTGCTGATTATGAGGAAATGGGGATTCCTGAATACTGGATTGTTGATTATGCGGCTTTAGGTGGACGTAACTTTATAGGTAATCCTAAACTACCGACTATTTCTGTTTGTAATTTGGTAGATGGAGAATATCAGATTATTAAGTTTCGTGATGATGAACGTATTATTTCCCAAGCTTTCCCCGAATTAAAGCTCACTGCAAATCAGATTTTTCAAGCTGGAGTAGCGATTTGAAAAGCTGGAACCTAAATAAATTTGCCATTTAAGTAATTAGTACTAGAATCTTTTTATGCTTAAGTAAGCTTGAGATGATGTTCGTTACAAAATCAATGGATGGGGCAATGGACGAGTTAAGAGATGTGCTAGCGTTGGCAACCGATGAAGAGTTATCCCAAATTTCGGATATCCTCTTTCGGCGCAAGTTCAATCCCCTTGATTATTTTGCGACTCCGCCCGTTAAAGAATTACAAAGATGGGATCGCGATGAACTGATTGAGGCGGTCGCTAAGCGTTTCAAATTTCTAGCTGCTGATGGACTGACGGTTTTACGCCGCAAAACTGGTAATGTCAGCTATCGAGAAGTTCTAGAACGGGTATGCCAACACCTAAATATCAAATATTCTAAAAATCAAACCATCGAAGATATCGAATCAGAATTATTTCTGAATCTAATTAGCAATTCATGGAAAAAACTGTCACCTCAAGAACGTTCCAGCATTGATGATTCGATGCAAGCAGCGCTCACTGAGTCAGATTTACA
>JANNDZ010000262.1:0-5677 GCA_031378395.1 Pseudanabaena sp. OTE_75_metabat_487_sub | reverse complement strand
GTGCTACATCAGCATAATTTTCCAAGATTGTCTTGACCGCCAAATAGCACCGTCCAAAATCTGTTTCATACAACTCGCGCAGTAAAAAAGAAAGCTCAGGAAGAGTATCGTAACTATGCACCAAAATCAAATCTTCTGGATGATCGCGTAAGGATTTTTCTAAATAAGGTTGCACATCAGTGAAGGCGATCGCTTCTGCTTTAATTCCTGCTTCGCCTAACATTCTAATTCCGCGCAACCGAAATACTAGGGATACTGGACAGGTGGAAATATTGGGGATTGCCGCGTAATAATTTGCATCAATTAAATCTTGAATTGATAATCGTCTAGCAATCACACTAGCGTTATGCAATAGATCGACCACTTCTTCCATTTGCAAATAGTCTCTAGTCAGACGACAAATTGCAGTAATGGCGGCGCTTGCTAATGGTAAATCTTTTTCAGTTGTGAATTTACGAATCCGATCTAATGCTGGTTTGTAATCTAGTTTGGCTAAAGTCTGAATAATAGCGCGATAGGATTGTCCCGATCGCTCTAATAACTGGGCGATTTCTTCTAATATCTGCGCATTATCAGTGCCAATTTCACCGATCGCCCAAACTGCATTTTCCACTAAGAAGCAATCAGGCTCGGTTAAACATTCACGAATAACTGGTAAAGCTTGTGATGCTTGCAGTCTTCCTAATGTTTCGACAGATTTCCGCCGCACGATCCGATTATCCATCGCATCGTCTTTTTGTTGAATAGCTCTAGTAAGCGCGGCGATCGATTTATCCGTTGAGAAATTTATTAAATGTGAAGCAGCAATATAGCGAGAATCCTCTTCACCTATTTGATCTTGAGGAGTATCTAAAAGGGCGATCGCTTGATCTTCTGTCAGGTTAAAAAAACTATTAAAGCGTTTATCCATAGTCCTAAAATTATATCAATCACTAACCAAAAAAAGAAGAGGAAGCGCTAAGCGCTACCTCTTCTTTTTTTCTCAAGAACAACGCGAAGCGCTGTTCTTATCAAATCAATTGATTAGGAGAGTGAGTTGATTGCGTAGTCGAGCAATGCATTGTACTCAGTCAATGCTTGTGCAGACATGTCACGAGGTGTGCAACCACGGTTACGAGCATAGCTTAAAGCTTCTACGTAAGGAGCAGTAGGAAGGCTCAATGCACGATATACTTCGCGCTGACCTGCAATACCCCATTCGTCTAAAGGACCTGTACCGCCAACAACAAGGCTGTACTGAATCAAGCGCATATAGTGCTTGATGTCGCGAGCGCACTTGGACTTGAAGGTATCGGTGGAGTTTGCTTCACCAGCATTGTTCAAGTAAGGATACTTCTTGATGCAAGCATCATAAGCTTCTTTAGCAACGTTATCAAGATTGGCAGCTAGCTTTTCAGCAGCTTCCAAACGTGCTGCTGCACGTTGGATAGAACCTTGTACTGATTCTAGGTCAGAAGTGCTAGGAAAACGTCCTGCTGCATCAGCAGAGGCGATGACGGTAGTAACAACGGATTTCATTTATTAAATCTCCAAACTGGATTCTTTTTATACTAGTGAGCTTTAGTTTTAGTCTGTCTGAGCAAATCTCAATCAGTAAAATCGTAATTAGCAATCAATTAGCTAAGAGCTGCGATTACGCGATCGAAGTAGCTGGAAGCTTCAGCAACAAAGCTAGCGCAACGATCTTCGGTTACGATAGAACCCATCTTGCGGAGTTTAGCACCTGCAAACTTTTCGCTAGGATTGTCTTGAATGTGAGCAACTGCTTGTGCTTTCATGATTTGAACAGCACGTACTGTGGAGGTTGTTGGTACGCCTAAAGCAGAGTAGGTTTCTTTCAAACCGTTCAAGCAACGATCATCCAATACGGAAGAATCACCAGCCAACAAAGCGTAGGTGACATAACGTAGAACGATTTCAGCGTCACGCAAGCAAGCTGCCATGCGGCGGTTAGGGTAGCAGTTGCCACCAGCTTGAATCAAGCCTTGGTTTTCGCAAATCATACCTGCGGCTGCATCGGAAACCATGCAACTTGCATTGCTGGCGATCGCGTTTACAGCATCCAAACGACGGTTGCCGCTAGCTACGAATGCCTTAAGAGCATTAATATCACCTACTACAGAGGTGCTAGCATCGGCTGAAACTACAGCTCTAGAAAAAGCGTCAAGCATTTCGCTCTCCTTAAAAAAATTGGTTATCTTATTAAAACGTTGTTCGCTTGTTTGATTTACAAGACATATAGAACATAAAAGATTGAGGTACGCATCGTCTCAACTATTGGAAACAAAGTAACATTCCTTAACAAGTTTCACCCTAAAAAGTATAAGAGGAGACAGCAGTCACTATGGTGAAGTCTTTTATTTGTAGGCTTTTTTAACTTTTTAATTATGTCTGACCCTAAAAATATATAGTCTCAATTAACACTAAAGCCCCAAAAACGAGAAACGGTGCTTCGGACCGTCTCTCGTTTTGAGGCTAACTAGGAAAACCCAGAAAAGCAATATAGCGTTTTGCAAATGCCTGATTGAATTTAGCGATAAAATCAATCAGGCTGTTCTTCGGAATAGCTCTAGGATCACTTTTAGGATGTTTTGCGATGGCTCCCGTTCGTTTGTGTGGCATTACCAAGAAATTTGGACAAAATATAGTTCTTCGAGAGATTGACCTAGAAGTGCAAGATCGGGAGTTTATGGTATTGGTGGGGCCATCGGGCTGTGGCAAAAGTACTTTGCTGCGTCTGATCGCAGGATTGGAGGAGGTGACCGACGGCTCTATATATTTGGGCGATCGTCAAATTAATCATTTACCACCCAAGGTGCGTGATATAGCGATGGTTTTTCAAAGTTATGCGCTTTATCCGCACATGACTGTATATAACAATATTGCTTTTGGTTTGAGACGACAGCGATCGCGCCAACTAGCTGCATGGTTTATGCCTCTACCCAAAAAACAACGCACCGAAATTGATCATAGGGTGCAAGAGGTTGCCAAGTCTTTGCAAATCTCTCACTTGCTTGATCGCAAACCCAAAGAATTATCGGGCGGTCAAAAACAACGGGTTGCCCTAGGTCGGGCGATCGCCAGAAATCCTCAAGTTTTTCTGATGGATGAGCCATTATCCAATCTCGATGCTCAGCTACGTAGTGATACGCGATCACAAATTGTGCAGTTACAAAAGCAATTGCAGGTTACGACTATTTATGTAACCCATGATCAAGTAGAGGCGATGACGATGGGCGATCGGATTGTCGTGTTAAACAAAGGTGATATTCAGCAAGTCGATACTCCTCTAAATATTTATCGTAAACCTGCTAATCAATTTGTAGCTGGATTTATGGGCTCGCCACCGATGAATTTCCTGTCTGTAAAAGTTGATGATAATGGATGCTTACAAGGAGAAAGTTTGCTCAAGCCAATTTCTATTAACGAGTTCTCAATTAATGAAATTGGTTTCGATCTCAAATTTACACTAGGATTCCGTCCCGAAGATTTGCAATATGCGACATCTGACATGGCGCATATTGAAGGAACTGTAGAATTAGTAGAAGCTCTTGGCTCAGAAACAATTGTGCTGTTAAGGCTGCAAGATAGCGAATTAAGAGCGCGAGTTTCCGCAGATATTGGTTTAGAACATCATTGGCAAATAGGCGATCGCAGTTTCTGGCGATTTGATCTAAATAAGCTCTATGGCTTTGATGCGGAGTCAGGTGTTACTTTGCATCATCCTTACAACAAAATTTAGCTTTCACCAAATGGATGCTAAATCTAGAATAAATTCGGGCAATCCAGTTTCGCCAGAGAGCGAAGTTGGAGATTGGAGAACTTCTACAGGTTGTCCAATCCGATAAATTTCTACTTGGCGATCGCGCCTTCTAATCGTCGGGAAATTGCCAGCACATAATCCGTTCGACACTTTTGGAGCCGCAACGACAGGCTTCGGCATGGGAGGCAACCCATTCATAATCACATTTGCGACAGTGATGTAGGACGTTGTTAATATTAGCGGCGGCAATGCGATCGCGTCCTGCTTTTAGTTCTTCAGGTGTTAGAAAAGATTCAGGATTGTTTGGCTCAGTCATTACAATATCTCTTCTTGGGGCTGCTTATTAAAGTTCAAGAAAATTGGCTGGGGGTGATAATCTGAATATCTTCTCACTATGAGTCTTAAAAAAATAGAAAATCCAAAATGCTCTATTTATAAGTGTTTCTCCAATACAAAGCTAATTCTCAAAAAAACACATGCTAAATATAGGTTGGATCAGTTGTTCCAATTGATCGGTATCAGTGGGCGATCGGTTAACAATTATTTGTCTTTGCGGCGGGACGCATTCTGAAAGGAATTCCCAATAACCTATCGGAACTAAACATCGAAGTCGGTGATATTTGCTTGCTCAATCTTGGCTAGAAATCAGTCGCTTCAACGGACTTCGCGATTGAGCATAACGGTCTAGTTGAGCCGCTACAATCAAGCTTTGGCTTTTATAGATTGCTCTTGAGAGGTCGGCTCCAACGCAGTGTTAGAAAGTCTTCAACGATAACTTTTTTACTGAGTCATAGCGATTCAACTCTCACGATACCTCCTTCAACTGCATCTATTCGCAATCCATACTTATAGAGAAGTGACATTCCAATCAAAGGGTCAGTCTCTGATTCAGCAACATCAATTTCACGATACTGACCATCCCAAAGAACAGTTACGGAATACAGATCAAAAAAAGTTTCGCTGCCGTCACCCAAAGTAACAATGTCGGAGGCATTCCACGACAAGTCAAGAGCAGTAATAATTGAGGATGGCAAAGTGAGGAAACCGTTAAACCCTGTATCAATAACAGCATCGATAACTTGTCTTTGCCCATTTGCATTACCTACAACCAGTGGAAGTGTTGCCTCACAGCGCCGATTCACAACTCCCTGCATCATTTTGGCTTCACCAAACTACGTGAGCCAAAGTGATAAACAGCACGATGCCCAATGCGGATAACCCAAGGTTGAGCATCAGGATATCGCTTAAATAATTGGTTAGTTGCTGGCAAAACATGATCAGCGACTTCAAAAGCTCCACTTTCAATGTCGATCGCTACGATCCTACCTGTATTACCAGACTCTACTTCTTGTCGAATGCTAGATTCATAGAGTTCTTGCCCACGCCGAGCTAATTCTTCTTTGCTGTAACGCCGTTGACGAACTGCCATAGCTTTTGTGTTGTTAATTTACAATGTCATTATAGCTTTGGGTAACAATGAAACTCTACATTTGGCACTAAAAAAGTACGTTACATTTCATTAGCGTACCCTTGTATCTTGAACATAAGGCAACCAGACGCACCCTTGATCGGCGATCGCACTCAATTTTAATGTAATTTACCTTTCGCGCTTCACAACATTAAATGTGGAACAGCCAGGAGTTAAAACATTTCCTGTAATTCTACGCTTAGAGCTTGAAATATCGCCCCGTAAATCAACAGTCACCCAGTCAGCAGGTCTATTCATCCAGGTTGTTGCCTTCAGATCCAGCAAGTCAGGTATATCCTTGGAGTGGGTGTGACTAGAATTTGATGTAACGAAAGAATAGTGATAAGTATACAGGATATAATCAAAACAAAGCAGAAAGATTAATGAATGAATACATCAATCATAGAAAGCAATGAGAAATTTGTGACAATACAAATCACAATACC
>JANNDZ010000258.1:0-6523 GCA_031378395.1 Pseudanabaena sp. OTE_75_metabat_487_sub | reverse complement strand
AAAATCAATATTGTCGTAAAGATCGGCTATTCGGATTGGCAAATCTAAGAATTGCAAAGAAATCGTAACGTTTGGATCATCGTATTCTGAGAATAACCATTGATTGACGGCAGTTTTAACATGATGCTCAACATGGATACGATATTGATCGATCAAGAGATATTCCTGAAAAGTATTGATCGTCCGATAGTTTGCGAATTTTTCACTGCGGTCATAGTTTTGGGTAGATCTAGATAAAACCTCTGCGATAAAGCAAGGATTAGTAATCGTATCTTTGCGTCCAGTTTGCATTTCCAGAGGCTTAGGCGCAACCATCACATCAGGATAGGTATGCATCTCGACATCAGGAATCCAAAGCCTTTGATCGGCAGAAAAAAGACGATAAGGTTTACCACGCAAGGAAGGCTTGAGAAATGCCAGCAAATTGACAGTAATTTCATTATGGTTTAGGGTTCCACCAGTCATCGGAATAATTTCTCCATTACGATATTCACTGCGAGTTTCCGAAGCTAGCTCCAGCTCTAGGTATTCTTCAACGGTGTAGGTTTTTGGGGCAAGTTGAGTAACCATGATGATTTAACGCCGATCGCGTCCTGATGAAATTTGTTGAGGCATAGCACTACTCAAAAATCTGTGCTATCAAACAAGAAAACTCTGGCAACAGAGGTGAAGTAAGTATATCGCTAGCAAATAGAGTCATGGCTAGTTTGAGAACGCCATTTTCACGACGATAAACTTGAATTTGCTTTGCTCGCCAATCCGCAATCCAATATTCCAATACTCCCTGATTTGAATAGAGCTTTAACTTAACTTCGCGATCGCGCTTTTCATTGTCAGTACCCGCAGATAACACTTCGATTACAAGATCGGGAGCACCATGAAAATGCCCTGTATCATCGATTAAAGCAACATATTTCTCCTTACTCATCCAGATCACATCTGGAATAACATCATCATTGTCACCAAAGATTAATCCAGCACCAATCACCGTATATCCTAACCCCGATACTTTTGACCAAGATTTAAGCTCATAATGAAAATTGCCACAAGTATCTTGATGTTTATTGTGAGGCGCTCTGGTCACGTAAAGTTCTCCATCAATAATTTCGTAACGGTTGTTGTTGTCGGGCAGTAGTTCTAAGTCTGCGCTTGTCCAACGGAGATTGTGATCTGCGGTAGTAGTTGAGACTTCAGGAGAAATAATCGCTTGAGTCATGATGAATTCCCAAGAGGAGCATTATCGTAATAGTATAGCAAGTCGTCTGAATCACGGATTAGACGGATTTTGGGATTACACAGATTTTGTTTTTTGTATGTATGAAGTTATCCACAGCGCATAGCGCGGTAAAATCTTAAAATCTGCGAAATCCTTTAATCCTTTGAATCGGTGATCATGATTAGTTTAGTAACGGGTGCAACTCGCTCAGGCAAAAGTGAATGGGCGGAACTTCTAGCGATGCGATCGCAAAAGTCGGTAATTTATATCGCCACTGCGACTCGTTATCCCGATGATGCGGAATGGGAATCTCGATTACAAAAACATAGCGATCGCCGTCCTGAGAATTGGCAAACTTTAGAGGTTTCTATTGCTTTAGCAAAAAGTATTTTAGAGATTCAAGGTGATGCTTATATTCTTGTAGATTCTCTTGGTACTTGGTTAGCGAATCTTTTGGAAGAGGATGAACTAGCTTGGAGCAAAATAGAAACAGAACTCTTGCAAGCAATTCAAGCTTGTACTGTCGATCTCACTTTTGTTGCGGAAGAGGTGGGTTGGGGACTTGTGCCAGAATATAAATTAGGAAGAATATTTCGCGATCGCCTTGGTGGTCTGAGTCGTAAAATTGGTGCGATCGCTGATGCTGTCTATTTAGTTACAAGTGGATATGCCGTTAATCTCACCCAAATTGGCGAAAGACTGCCCTGACTCTCCTCTAATAGTTTTTGCACAACCATCATCATTTGGCGAACCTACAAGCGATCGCTATTACTACGGAATCTCCGATAACTTCTCTGAACTCAACCACAAAGTGAACCATTCTTGACTTCCTAACCTTGGCTAGAAGTAGACAACTTTAATGGGCATATCGCTTATATCTAACGGTGTATTTGAGCCGATGCAAAGAAACTTCGACTTTTAAAGATCATTTTTGATTGGTCAGCTTCAACGCTTTATGCTGAGTAATGAGTTCGGTTGTTCTCAATATACTGGCGCAAAACATTGTTAATCAGAATCTTGTACTGATCTCCTTGAGATTGAAACCACTGTCTTACATCTGGATCGAGTAGAACTAAATTTTGAGCTTGATCTGCCGAAATACGCAAAGTTGCTCGCTCAAAAAACTGGTCTGTCAGTGGTGGAATGTCTGAGTAGTCTATGTTCTCGTCCGATCTTGCCTCTAAGGCAGCCCAGTTAGTACGAGAGGTACTGTTCAAATCGTTTTTGCTCATAACGGTTGGCTCTTCGTGCTGAAATGATTCGGATTGTGTTTTTTGACGTTCTGTCCAGACTACTACTGCTATTCCAGAACCGAGAAACCCGATTCCAAACCAGCGATCTTCTCCATAATCAAAACGGTCATCTAGCTCAATCAGCATCTCACTATCAAACATGGAAGGAACATCAGCAAAATCAATCTCATGTTTACGGATATTTTCAAGATTTTTTGCTTCGTCCCAGTCAAAGTTCATCAAAGATACGCCAGATTAAACTAACTTCATTCATTATCGCGCATTTTATTCATTGATCGTTATAACCACATAAAAGTGAAGCGCTTGTACGAACATATTTCAAATTGAGCCGCAACCACTCAAATTTTTAGATCCGACACCAAACTTCGCTAGAGTGATTACTTTCTTCATGGGCTTTGTTTACGATCGCATCAACAATCAATCTCCTCAAGGCGATCGCTGATGTGTTTTACTTAGTTACAGGTGCATATGTCATCAACCTCACCCAAGTAGGTGAAAAACTTGCTTAGTGATCGCAACAAAAGCCTAAAAGCTAATGCCAGTCAACCTATTATCTATTTTCTTGTATTTTCAGACAGCTTGACAAGCACCCAAAACTAGATATACTATTAAAAAGTAAGCACTTACTTATTCATGGCTCGACCTCCAAAAATTACTAATGAAGAAATTCTGACTGCGGCGCGGCAAGTCTTTTTAGAAGAAGGATTTGGTGCATCGACGTTAGCGATCGCGGAAAAAGCGGGTATTTCGGAAGCATCGATCTTTAAACGCTTTGGGACTAAAGAAGGCTTATTTATGGAAGCGATGGGTGTTTTTGAAACTCCACAATGGGTTAAAAATTTATCCAATCAGCAGCCCACAGCCGACATTAAGTCAGAACTCACCGAAATCTGCAAGCAAATGCTGGCTCTTTATCAGGTGATTTTGCCCAGAGTGTTTATGATGATGAGTCGCGGAAATATACCTATTCCACCACCTGCGCCCCCGCCACCAATAAGGGATAGCCAGTTATTAGGAGCTTTTTTGGAGAGGGCGATCGCGAAGAGCTATTTGCGATCGTGTGATGCGATGACTATTGCATACATGATTACTGGCTCAATCACTAACTATGTTGTGATTGGTAATATTGCCAGCAAGATGCCGTTTCCTATTTCATTATTCCAACCAAAACAGATTGAGCCATCTATTTTCATTCATAACTTGATTGAGACTTTATGGTTTGGTATTGCACCAGAAAAGTAAAACTATTTAAGTAGAATTATGTTCTGCGATCAAAAACTTAGACAGATTGGCGTAAGGCTTCATTCAAGACAAAACATAAGTTCCGAACCACCTTGTACGTAAAAGGATTAAATCGATGTCTAAACTTCCTCAAATTGTATCTAGTGTTTTTCTGACTACAGCTATTTCCGCTACTTCTTTGGTGAGCTTTGCCGCCGCTCAAACTAAGAATCTGAGCGGTGATTGGACTATGTCTTTTGGAGGTAGATCAGTCAAGATGAAGATTGTGCAAAATGGAAATAATCTAAGTGGCAGTATTGCAAGCCCAATGGGATCAATGCCTGTCAAGGGTAAAATCTCAAATAATCGTCAAGTTAGTTTTGGCATTGGAGATTCGGCTAAGTTTGAAGGTGTACTTGATGGAAACTCTATGAAAGGCACTGCAAACGTTCCGAGACTTGGTAAAACAAGTTGGACAGCAACTAGATAAATCAAGATTAGAATTGCGTTTTTTTGATGAGTTAATAAGTAAGTGCTTACATTTAAATTAATCTGTTTTGTCGATTTTGGAGGAAAGTTATGTCGTTAGAAATTGAGGCTACATCTATCCCAGTGATGCAAAAGCTGGAGGAGAGAGACAAAAAAATTCAGAGAAAAAGCCTGACAAAAAAATAGTATGGCGCTGGAGTTGGCTGAAATTTGGTGTGCCAGTAATACTACTGCTACTACTAGGTTTTGGTGGCTTCGGACAACAAATTCTGACTTCTATCAATTCTGGATCGGCTAATAAGTCTCAAGCTGATTTGCTTACCCAATCCGTCGAGCGCAAAACTATCCCGATCGCAATTACGGCTAATGGCACGATCAATGCCGATCGCTCGATTAATCTCAGTCCAAAATCAGCAGGCATCATTAAAAACTTGCTGGTCAAAGAAGGCGATCGCGTGCGGCAGGGGCAACTAATTGCCGTAATGGATGATTCGGGATTGAGAGGACAGGCGATCCAAATGGAAGCTCAAGTTGCTCAACAGGAAGCAGCCCTGCAAAGGCTAATTGCTGGCAACCGTCCTGAAGATATTGCCAAAGTTCAGTTTCAGCTAAATAGCGCTCAAGCAGAATTGCGCCAAGCAGAAGCAGATCTCAGCAGCAATAAATCGCTGTATGACTCAGGTGCAATTTCTCGCCAAACCTATCAAAAATCGATTACGGCTCGTGATACTGCTCAATCAAATGTTTTGCAAGCACAGCAATCGCTAACACTTGCCCAAGCAGGTTCTCGTAGCGAGGATGTTTCTGAAGCAAGAGCGAGAGTGGAATCGGCGATGGGTAGTTTACTAACTGTCCAGACTCAAATGGAAGATACTCAGATTGTCGCTCCTTTTGATGGAATTGCGATCAAAAAATATGCCGATATTGGTGCATTTGTAAGTCCATCAATGTCCAGTAGCGGCGCTTCGGCTTCTTCGTCATCAATCATTACCTTGGCAAGCGATCGCTTACAGGTTGTGGTGAATCTTTCTGAGTCTCAAATCGCTAAGATCAAGCTGGGTCAGACAGTAAAAATCAAGGTGGACGCATTTCCTGATGAGCAATTTAATGGCAAAGTCGAGCAGATTGCGCCCCAAGCAACGGTTTCTCAAAATGTCACTAGTTTTGAGGTGCGGGTGGGTATTGCTTCAGCCGAATCGACTAAGTTACGATCGGGCATGAATGTTGAAGCTCAGTTTGAAGTCGGGAATTTGGAGAATGCTCTATTAGTCCCCAATGCAGCAGTGGTTAAACAGGCGGATGGAACAGGTGTTTATGTTTTAGGTAGCGATCGCAAACCGATTTTTCAGACGATCCAAACAGGAACTACTTCAGGTGGTTTTACGGAAGTGAAGTCTGGGCTTCAAGGTAATGAACAAGTCCTGATCAGTCCACCTCCTAAACAAGGCACTGGTTCGGGCGGTCTTTTCTCTCGACCTCCATCATAAATGATTTCAATTATACTGCAAGAATTTTTTCACGGAATAAATCAGGGAAATTAAAAGGTAAACAAGATGTATCCAAGTCTCACTCTTATAGCTCAGTACAGCCTACTCCCCTTAACCATTTCTGCGCTTGTAATTGGTAACGCGGTGAGTTCGGGGACGTGTGACGCACAGACTCCTCCCAGTGAGAGCTCTCAAGATACATCCAAGGATGAATCCACCAAAAAAGCTGAACCTCCATCTGCCCAAAGTTATATCGGGCTTGGCGGAACCATTGGTCTTAGTGGCAATAATACTGCCCTAGGAACAGGTGGGTTGGCAATCCTCTCCAAGAAAGTTTTGAACGATCTATTATCAATCCATAGTAATAATGTGGTATTTGGTAGCGCAATCCCTTCTTCATCTAATGCACTAACTCTCAATTTCCCGATTCGAGACAGTACAACTCAAGAAATCGTCGTTTCTCCTTTTCTTGGTGCTGGAATTCAACTTCGCAATATTGATGGGCTTTATATTTCGCCCTTGGCAGTTGGTGGGGTAGATATTCCGCTTAACAAGTCTTTGACAGGAACAATTCGATTAGAAGCGGCTTTCCCTAACACTGGTAACACTGATATGGGCGTTTCTATTGGGATTGGCTACAACTTCTAAGTCAGCGAATTCATTGATGTTCACTAATTTACTTTTGATTTTTTTGAGGTAATTACCATGTTTCATAAGGGTGTGACTAGAATTTGATGTAACGAAAGAATAGTGATAAGTATACAGGATATAATCAAAACAAAGCAGAAAGATTAATGAATGAATACATCAATCATAGAAAGCAATGAGAAATTTGTGACAATACAAATCACAATACC
>JANNDZ010000256.1:0-2360 GCA_031378395.1 Pseudanabaena sp. OTE_75_metabat_487_sub | reverse complement strand
GAGTCATATCGCGTTGGCACATGGGAGCATGATGTATCACAAAATCGTGAAGCTCTAATCGCTGCAATGCCTAAAGTCTCAGGTAAGATTTTGGATCTGGGTTGTGGTCCTGGACGCGATCTCGTTGCATTTCAGGCGATGGGTCACCAAGTAACGGGACTAGATGCTACGCCAGCATTTGTGGAAATGGCTAAACAGACGGCTGGTTGTCCAGTCTGGGAGCAGAGTTTTTTAAGCCTTGATTTACCCGCAAATCACTTTGATGGCATCTTTGCCAATGCTTCACTCATCCATGTACCTAGTGCCGATATGCTGAGGGTGCTAAAGCATTTGTATGAGGCTTTGTGCGATCGCGGAGCCTTATTGATGTCGATGGTGCGGGGAAATCACGAAGGCTTTTCCGAAAGACCAACGGGTTATCGCTATGTATGTGGATGGGAATATGAAACCCTCGTGCCAAAACTTTTAGAAGCAAAATTTCAAATACTGAAGCATTATTACCGTCCAACTGGAGTTGCGATCGCAAACCAATCATGGCTAGTCCTCGTGGCAAAAAAAGTCCCTGCCGAATAAGCGAATGTCGGCATCCCGATCTCATTCCGACCGTACCACCATTAAAATTGGACTAGTGTTATATTAAGATTTATTACAGCAGTTTAAAATTCTTGTACTTATATGCAAAGTCAAAATACAGCTCCAATTTTTAAAGCCGAATTTAATCGCTTCCAGAAGATCGATACAACTCAAGCATGGTCTCTGTTCTTTTCAGCCAGCAACAAAGATCGACTCTTAGGTTCAAATACTAAAACTGGAAATTACCTCACTTTTGGTCTGTTGGGTGCAGTGATTGCCTCAGCGATCGAGATTGTTCTTACTCACGCCTTGTAATCGAAAAAGAGCGAGTTTGGGCAAAACTCGCTCTGAATTTAGACTGCGGATTGAACGTTTAATTTAGGGATGCTCACGGCTCCACTCCTCACGACAACCCAACAACAGTTATCCGAACTGCTCCACAAAAGTAATTATTGATAATCTGTCTACAGACTGTTACAAAAGTTAACAATAAGCTTTAGATTGTTTCACAACCACAAGCGATTCCTAGCAGAACAATAAGATCCATTAATGGATAAGGTCTATTTCCTGTCTGCTCATTGATACGAGATTCCAAATACCTTCGATATTAATCAGTACCCAAAAACATGTACGATTCCATTGACAAAAATAATTCTTCTGGTGAAACTAGCTCGGCATTGGATATGGATCTCCTTGCCAAACTAATTCGTTAGCAGACTCAGAATCGTCCGCTGTTCGAGAATGTGGCTATCCTTGGCTGTGGCTATGTTGGCAGCGCAGTCGCTGACTATTGGCAAGATCGGGGTCATGATGTGACAGGTACGACTACCAGTAGAGAACGGGTAGCTTCAATTTCGGAAATCGTTTCCAAAGTAGTCTTGATGAAAGCGGATAACCTCACTTCATTACAGTCACTACTTGAAGGTCAAAATACTCTATTAGTGAGCGTTGCTCCTAAGGGTTCTCAAGAATCATCTGAATCGACCTATGCAGACACCTACATAAACACGACCAAAAATTTGGTTGTTGCTCTAGACCAAGCTCCGAATGTCAAGCAAATTATCTACTTGAGTAGTTGTTCTGTCTATGGTGACAGACAAGGGGCATGGGTGATGAGACTGCTCACATCGACCCGCTAGATGATCAGAAGGGTCATGTGCTACATCAAGCGGAGCAAATCATCCTACAAGCAGCTAATCATCACCAAAAAGTTTGTGTGCTGCGCCTAGGTGGAATTTACGGCCCTGAGCGAGAGCTAGTTAATATGTTTGGCGGTATGGCTGGGATGACGATGCCAGGTAAAGGAGATCGCATTATTAATTGGATTCACCGTGATGATATCGTCAGTGTGATCGAATTTGCGCGGTTAAATGGTCTGGAGGGAATTTACAATCTAGTTGATGATAGCCAACTCACTGTCAAAGAACAGATAGGGCGGGTCTGTTCTTCTTACGGTCTGCCGCAAGTACAGTGAGATGCCTCCAAATCGAGTCTTCAACGCAAAAGTTTGCAAGTCAGTAATCAGAAGATCAAAGCAGCAGGATACGATTTAATTCACCCCCAACTGCTTGTTTGAGAACTACACCATCATCGTTTTATCCAATGATTCAAAGCTGAATGTTAGCACTCGCAAGTTTTCTCAGCTTGGGTGTGACTAGAATTTGATGTAACGAAAGAATAGTGATAAGTATACAGGATACAATCAAAACAAAGCAGAAAGATTAATGAATGAATACATCAATCATAGAAAGCAATGAGAAATTTGTGACAATACAAATCACAATACC
>JANNDZ010000255.1:0-3204 GCA_031378395.1 Pseudanabaena sp. OTE_75_metabat_487_sub | reverse complement strand
ATGCTCACTACCTTTAAGTTGTTTTGCTGTTTCTTGAAATAGTGTCTTGAGCGTGTCTGTAAGTTTTATCACTTTATGCCAAATATATTAAATATCCCATAAAGTGCTTTTGGATTTATTTATTTCTTGCAAGTCCCTTATGGAAAGAAATCCATACTGGTTGCCAATAATGCGTGAGCTTCGAGGGTACATACAAGACACACGAAATGTAGAGTCATTTCACATGGCATCATTTCTTAGCAGACCCAACTCGCCACCATTCGCTTTAGAATACTTAAGACAAATATGCTCATAAATCATCATTCCATTTGAATCGCTTATCGACATGATGCGATCTCACTCTGAACTTTGGGATGGAATTGAAGTTGTAGAAGTTCGACGCATTATTGAAAAAACTTAGCGATCGCTAGTAACATTAGCAATTTATTGGGCGATCGCAATGCAAATTATAGATAGTGCGATCGCGCAAACAAAGTTGGATAATATACTAGGATAGAGTTTTAGAGAAAACGAAACAAAAACCAACAAAGTAATAAAATATGGCTGAAACAGTTGTTTTGCAAATACCAGAAGCATTGTATCAACGTTTAGCGATCGCGGCTGGAGCCACACAGCGATCGCTAGAAGAAGTGATTTTACAAGCTATACAAATCGGTAGTCCGCCTACATGGAAAGATATACCTGAAGAATTTCAAACCGATCTTGCTAGCTTAGATCGACTTGATGACAACTCCCTTTGGCAAATCGCTAATAGTAGAAAAACGACCCTAGAAATGGAACGTTATGATTTTCTATTGTCCAAACAAAAGGATATAGAACTTACGGCTTCTGAAAGGTTGGAACTAGATCATTTTCGTACAGATAGCGATCGCTTTATGTTACGCAAATCTCAATCCGCCGCAATCCTCAAATGGCGCGGACATAATGTTTCGAGACTAGCAGGGTAAATATCTGTGTCAGTTTATATTTCCCAAAACCTGCGATCACAAATAGAATTAATTGATCACAAGCGCTGCTGCTATTGCCTCACAACTGAAGTAAATAGCGGGATGCCAATGACAATCGATCATATTCAAGCAACCTCTAAAGGAGGACTAAACATACTTGAGAACTTATGCCTTGCTTGTCGAACTTGTAACGAATACAAATCTGGAACTACTGAGGCGATCGATCCTCTAACAAGTCAACTCGTGCCATTATTCAATCCTCGACAGCAACAATGGCAAAAACATTTTCAATGGAGTAATGATGCCTCACACATTGAAGGATTAACAGAGATTGGACGTGCAACAGTGATATCTTTGCGAATGAACAATGCCGTAATTGTTGCTACCCGTAAACGATGGTTCGCAATCGGCTGGCATCCACTAGAAAGCTGAGAAATTGAAGTTGCAGAAATTTAACGCATTATTGAAAAAACTTAGAGATCGCAAATCACATTAGTAATTTATCCTGCGATCGCAGTGCAAATTATAGACAGTGCGATCGCGCTATAATCTTAATCAACCAGAATATTTAAGAGGTTTTTGATGGCTTCTATTACTATTAATCTTCCAGATGAGCAACTTCAAAAAATACAAAAGTTAGCCCAAGAGAGCCAAGTATCCCCCGAAGCTCTATTACAAGCAAGCATAGAAAATTGGTTGTCTAGCCCCAAGAAAGAGTTTAGCGAAGCCGTAAGCTATGTACTCCAAAAGAATTCCGAACTCTACCGTCGTTTAGCATGATTCGTCATCTCACATTAGTCGAAATTCTTGATATCCATCATCAAGTTACACAACGCTCAGGCGGATCTGAAGATGTTCGAGACTTGGGCGCATTAGAATCTGCGATCGCACAACCGCGCATGACATTTGGCGAAGAAGATCTATACCCGACAATTGTTGATAAAGCTTCATCGCTGGGATTTTCAATCGTGATGAATCATCCATTTGTGGATGGAAACAAGCGTACAGGTCACGCAGCAATGGAAATATTTTTAGTACTAAATGCGCTAGAGATCAACGCTTCAACCGATGACCAAGAAACAATTATTTTGAATTTAGCCTCTGGAGAATTAGATCGTGATGTTTTCACAAGCTGGTTACACGCAAAAATTAAAAAAATCTAATTTGACTGGTAGCGACATTAACAATTTATCATGCGATCTCCTTGCAAATTATAGACAGTGCGATCGCTTTCAATATTTGTTAAAATAAACTCATGAAAGCTGATTTAGAACTAGAAGACGACCTTAGAGCTGAATATGCCCTCAAGAATCTGCGTGTAAGGAAGCTAGGCTCAGGACGTAAGAGCTTTGGTGGTTCAACAGTGCGCTTAGAGCCTGATGTCGCCGCAATATTTCCTAATGCTGATGCAGTAAATGAAGCCCTAAGATTCCTAGTCAGAGTGACGCAACAGAACCAATCCCCTACGGTTACGACATTGTCTAACACTCAGGAAAATAATCTTGAGAACTAATATCTGGAGAATACAAAAGTGCCAAGCCTAACACTAAGTAACGAGCAAGTTGTAGAACTTGTTAAACAACTGCCACAAGAGCAAAAGATAGAGGTTTTTAGATTCCTATTACTTTCTCAATGGCAGCAATGGCAAGATTTATCTAGCTATGGCGCGGATAAAGTTAAACTTGCAGCAAAAGAGCGTGGCTATGACTGGGAAAAGATGTCAGAAGAAGAAAGAGAAGAATTTATTGATTCAGTTGTCCACGAAAAATAGTGAAATACATAGTTGTTTTTGACACAAACATTTTGATTTCTGCATTGTTTTCACAAACTGGTAGCCCATTTCGAGCCTTAGCCCTAGCTAAAATTGGACAAATAGAATCCGTTACCTGCCAAGAAATCATGGACGAATTTGCAGAAAAACTATTGTTGAAGTTTAAGTTCTCTGAAGACAAAACCCAATCTGCTGTAGACGAGATTTTGAGTTTTTCTCGCATGGTCAAAATTTCTGGAACTCTCAAAGCAGTTCCTAACGATCCAGATGATGACATGGTTATCGAATGCGCTGTAGTCGGTAACGCAAGCCATATAGTCACAGGAGATAAACATCTTTTATCACGGGTGTGACTAGAATTTGATGTAACGAAAGAATAGTGATAAGTATACAGGATACAATCAAAACAAAGCAGAAAGATTAATAAATGAATACATCAATCATAGAAAGCAATGAGAAATTTGTGACAATACAAATCACAATACC
>JANNDZ010000199.1:0-10289 GCA_031378395.1 Pseudanabaena sp. OTE_75_metabat_487_sub | reverse complement strand
CAAATGGCAAAGCTGATCGTCGGGCCTTACCAGTACCTGTATCTATAGGGATTGGCGCTAACTTTATTGCACCGAATACTCCTAAAGAACGATTACTTGCGGAGATATGGTGTGAGATTCTGCGCTTAGCTCGAGTTGGGATTGAAGACAACTTTTTTGACATCGGCGGCACTTCTCTATTGGGCTTACAAATGGTGGCAAGAGTTCAAAAACAACTGGGTTCTGAATTCCGTGCTGTCAAGCTTTACCAATATCCAACCATCCGCACATTAGCACAGTACCTAGATCGTGAAAATCGCAGCCAGTTAGAGAATTCTCTACAGAAACCTAATCAACGCGATCGCCTCCTTCAAAAATCACCAAAGACTACCTCAGATGGCATCGCAATTATTGGTATGGTTGGGCGATTCCCAGGTGCCGATACTGTCGAAGCCCTGTGGCAGAATCTCTGTAATGGGATAGAATCCTGCACTACTTTTACGGATGCTGAAATCGACTCTAGTATTGATGGCGAATTACGTACTGATCCAAACTATGTTCGTGTCAGGGGTATTGTTGAAGGAGCTGAAACCTTTGATGCATCTTTCTTTGGAATCAATCCCAGAGAAGCTGAAGTAATGGATCCTCAGGCAAGAGTATTCCTAGAATTAGCCTATACCGCCTTGGAAAACGCTGGCTACATGCCAGAATCTTACGACGGTGCGATCGGATTATATGCTGGCTCTGGGCAAAATACTTACTTTGAGCACCACATCTGCGGTCGCCCAGAAATCATTAATCGACTGGGTGAATTTCAGACGATGCTAGCGAACGAGAAGGACTTTGTCACTACTCGCACCTCTTACAAATTAGGGCTAACGGGGCCAAGCCTCAGCATTAATACAGCTTGCTCAACATCTCTAGTTGCGGTAATTCAAGCCTTTCAGGGATTAATGAGTAATCAATGTGATATTGCGCTTGCTGGTGGTATTTCGATTACCACTCCCCAAAATCGCGGCTATCTCTATCAAGAAGGTAGTATGCTTTCTCCAGATGGGCGTTGTCGTCCCTTTGATGCTAATGCTCAAGGAACAATGTTTAATAGTGGCGCTGGTATTGTCGTATTAAAACGTTTGGACGAAGCATTAGATGATGGCGATCGCATCTATGCTGTGATTAAAGGCATAGGAATTAACAATGATGGTACGGATAAGGTGAGCTTCACTGCTCCAAGTGTCAATGGGCAGGCAGGGGCAATCGCCATGGCGCAAGCTCATGCTGGTATCCATCCCGACACCATCTCATATATCGAAACACATGGAACTGCAACTCCATTGGGCGACCCCATCGAAATTGAAGCCCTAACTCAAGCTTTTCGCACTCAGACCGATGCCACCCAATTCTGTGCGATCGGTTCAATTAAAAGTAACTTTGGGCATTTAGTCGCTGCCGCTGGTGTAACAGGGCTGATCAAAACAGCCCTAGCTCTCTATTACAAAAAAATTCCACCTAGCCTCAACTTTGACTCACCTAATCCAGAAATTGACTTTGCGAATAGTCCTTTTTATGTCAACAACAAACTGGTGGATTGGGCTGCTGGTGAGTCTCCACGACGAGCTGGAGTTAGTTCCTTTGGTGTCGGCGGTACGAATGCACATGTCGTGTTAGAAGAAGCCCCATCAATACAGGAATCAAGCCCTTCCCGCCCCTATCAATTGTTGCGATTGTCGGCAAAAACTAGCACCTCTCTAGAGCTGACCACCACTAACATAAAGGAATACTTAATCCAAAATGCTGAAATAAACTTGGCAGATGTTGCCCATACTCTTGAATATGGTAGGAAAGCATATAATCATCGCCGTTTTGTCGTTTGCCGCGATCGCCTAGAAGCGATCGCGTCATTAGAATCTCTTGATGTGAATCGTAGTGCCACAAGACTAAGTGAAATTCGCAATCCAGATGTGGTGTTCATGTTTCCCGGTCAGGGTTCGCAATACCTCCACATGGGCAAGTATTTCTACGAGCATGAAATAGTATTTCGAGATGCTGTCGATCGCTGTGCAGAGATTCTCCGTCCGTTACTAGATCGGGATCTTCTCCAAGTTATCTATCCACCTCAGAACGATGAGAGCAATGATGAAGCGGCTACGACTTTGCTACGTCAAACGCAATACACTCAACCTGCTTTATTCACAATTGAATATGCTCTAGCGCTTCTCTGGCAAAGCTGGGGTATTCAGCCCGCAGCAATGATTGGACATAGTATTGGCGAATTTGTTGCTGCTTGTCTATCAGGAGTATTTTCTCTGGAGGATGGGTTGAAATTAGTAGCGACTCGTGCTCGGATGATGGGCGCATTGCCAAGTGGCTCTATGCTCTCAGTACGCTTAACCGCTGATGTCTTGCAAAAGCGGCTGAGTGATGACCTAGCGATCGCGGCGGTAAACGGGGCTTCGCTCTGTGTCGTAGCTGGTCCAACTGAGCTGGTTGACAATTTACAGCAACAACTGGAAACGGAAGAGATCGTTTGTCGGACACTGCATACTTCTCACGCTTTCCACTCACCAATGATGAACCCGATTATTGAACCATTCGCTGAAATAGTCAAAACCATTCAGTTATCACCACCCCAGATTCCATTTGTATCAACGGTAACGGCCGAATGGATCACCAATGCTCAAGCTACTGACCCAATGTATTGGGCTAGTCATTTACGAGCTACCGTTCGTTTTGCGGAGGGAGCTAAGAAATTATGGGAACAACCTGAACGGGTTTTGCTCGAAGTTGGTCCTCGTACCACAACTGCAACCTTGGCGCGACAACAGGCAAAAGACATAAAGCGTCAAATTGCGATTTCCTCTTTGAGTAGCACCGCCGACGACGATGCCGAATGGGTTGCCATATTGCAGGCGATTGGGCAACTTTGGCTAGCAGGAGTTGATCTTGATAGCCAACAGTTTTATGATAGTGAATACCGACATCGCATCCCATTACCCACTTATGCGTTTGAACGAAAGCGCTACTGGATCGATCCGAAACCTGCGATTGAACAAACGCTTCCTCTACCACCACCTTCTGAATCAATCTCAATTCAGACAACTGAAACTCAATCACTCCCAACTCCTCAAATCAATCTCAATCCTACACCTAAGCTAGCGGTACAAGCGCATACTATGACTGAAGCTCGCAAACAACAACTGATTCCCCAGCTGCAAGAAGTTCTAGAGGCTACCTCAGGGCTAGAAATTGATGGTAGTGATGGTAAAACAACATTCTTAGAAATGGGATTGGATTCTCTCTCTCTAACCCAAGTTGCCATGGCTTTGAAAAAGAAATTCAAAGTCAAAATCACTTTTCGACATTTATTAGAAGATTATCCTAATCTTGATACTTTGTCAGACTTTGTACTGCGATCGCTACCGCCAGATGCATTCCCTGCTCCAGTAGCCGCAACTCCAGCAGCCGAAATTCCAACTATAGCATCTCCAACTTTACCTGCTGCAACAACTCCCTCTACCTATACTCCAGCCATGTCTAATCCCATCGGACAACCTAATGCTGCATATAACAATGGATTTGTTGCCGCAGCCTTGCCATCACTCAGTCCCGAATTAGCTGGCACGATGCAAGCTGTGGTTTCGCAGCAACTGCAAATCATGGCTCAGCAATTACAATTGCTCAGTCAAACGGGTGGAGCAGTTATTCCTGCGATCGCAACACCCATAGTCCCTGCGATCGCAACATCTTTACCCCAAACTGAAACCCAGCCTCCAACTTCTGCTGCACCAATCAACGCAGCAGCTACCACAGTCCCAGAGACAGAGGAGCCGAAACCGCGCAAAAACTTTGGTCCTGGAGCTAAGATCGAGAAGTCCGCTAGCACCACGTTAACGACGGATCAGCAAAAATCTCTTGATCGCATCATGGCTCGCTATATCGCACGGACTCCAGAATCAAAACGCCAAACACAAGAACACCGCAAATACCTTGCCGATCCACGCACAGTATCTGGATTTACACCATTATTTAAAGAAATGGTTTATCCAATCGTCACCGATCGCGCATCTGGCTCCAAGCTATGGGATGTCGATGGCAATGAATATGTCGATATCACCAACGGCTTTGGACTCAACTTCTTTGGTTGGTCGCCCGACTTTGTGACCGAAGCCGTTAAAGCCCAGCTAGATAAAGGTATTGAAATTGGGCCACAAACTCCTCTCGCAGGTAGAGTTGCCAAGCTTATTGCCGAATTTACAGGCATGGAACGAGTCGCCTTTTGTAACACGGGTTCAGAGGCAGTGATGGCAACATTGCGTTTAGCTCGCACAGTAACGGGACGCGATCTTGTGGCTACCTTTGCAGGAGATTACCACGGTACATTTGACGAAGTGCTTTATCGTCAAGGCGCAAAGCTAAAAACTTTGCCCGCCGCTCCTGGTATCCTGCCCTGCATGTTTGAAAATCTGCTGGTACTTGATTACAACACCCCTGAATCTTTACAGATTCTGCGCGATCGCGCCGATGACTTAGCCGCGATCTTGGTAGAGCCTGTACGCAGCCGCGACCCCAACTTACAGCCCAAAGAGTTTCTACAAGATCTGCGTAGCTTAACGGAGCAGTCTGGAACTGCCTATATCTTTGATGAAGTTGTGACAGGCTTCCGCGTTCATCCAGGCGGCGCTCAAGCATACTTTAATATTCAAGCTGACATGGCAACTTACGGTAAAGTCGTAGGCGGCGGCTTGCCAATTGGGATTGTGGCTGGCAAAGCTGAGTATATGGATGCCCTCGACGGTGGATTTTGGCAATATGGCGACAACTCCATTCCCGAAGTCGGAGTTACCTTCTTTGCAGGAACCTTTGTGCGTCATCCGATGGCGTTAGCTGCAGCCGAAGCTGTACTCACTAAGCTCAAGGCGGGTGGACCAGAATTACAGCGATCGCTCGCCGATAAAGTCAGTAAATTCGCAACCCATTTAAACCAATACTTCAAACAAATTGGAGCGCCAATTGAGATTGCCTACTTCAGTTCTTATTTCTATATTAACTATCCTCATGAAAGTCCTTACGCAAGCTTAATATTTTATTTGCTACGCGAAAAGGGAGTCCATGCTTGGGATCATCGTCCTTGCTTCTTTACACTGTCTCACTCCGATGCTGATATCGAATTTGTGGTCAGAGCCTTTAAAGATACTGTTGCCGAAATGCAGATGATTGGATTTTTACCACAGCCTAATAATGTTTCTAACGGCAATAATGGAGGATTTGATCGCAATCGTCCACCTCAGCCAGGTGCTCGTTTGGGACGTGATCCAGAAGGCAATCCTGCTTGGTATATTGCAGATTTAACCCGACCTGGTCAGTACTTACAGGTTGAAGTCATTTCATAAATGCAACTTGCCTCTAATACAAGTTAAACTATTTTTATAAAAAAATTGGTGCCTCAAGATGAAAAATAATTTTGTTGACATAGAAAATGAAAGTTATTGTTTGGAACAAAAAAGTGAACAGATTGTTGTAGTCTGTGCTTCAGATGACAACTATGTAATGCCCCTATCCGTGACAATTCGATCTGCTCTAGAGAATCTGGCAAAAGATCGTAGAGTACTTTTATTTGTCTTTGATGGAAGTATTAAAGATGCCAACAAACGTCGTTTTTTAAGTTCACTGGACTTAGATCGCTGTGAAGTCAGATGGATACCTAAACCTGACACCTTAATTAATGAAGATCTTTTTCCAGCAAGCATAACTTCTAGCGATCCTTTCGTAAGACACATCACAATTGATACATGGTATAGACTAACTATATCTGAAACACTTCCACAATCATTCAAGAAGGCTATCTATTTAGATTGTGATTTGGTCGTAAATGCTGACTTGGGGAAGCTATGGGATATTGATATAGAAGACAACTACTTATTAGCAGTGGCTCGCCTTGAGAGCTTTGGAGATCAAACAGTACCTTGTTTTCTTAAAAATTGGAGAGAATTAGGGTTCTCTGAAAACGACAAGTATTTCAATGCAGGAGTTTTAGTATTCAATCTTGAAAAATGGCGTTATGACCATATGTCTAGCAAATGTTTTGATTATGTTAAACAAAATCAAGAGTATATTCGATGGGGCGATCAAGATGTTTTGAATGCAATAGTCGCTAGTCACTGGGGAGAGCTAGATGCGAAGTGGAATTGCATGAATCCTCCATCAATGTCTAAAGAAGAGATTGACAATTCATTCATACTTCATTTTTGTTCTGGTGGTCTGAAGCCTTGGCATGTAATTGAAAGCTATCCAGCATGTGAAACCTTCTACACATACCTTAGGCTAACAAGTTGGTCAGGCTATCGACAAACAATTTCACAGAGAATATGGCGGAAATTGAAGCGAACGGTCAAGCGGTTCTTATCTACTTGATGATGTATGTTATTTGTTGAATGTAATGTAAACAATCAAAAAATGGAGATTAAAACTATGTCCCCTTTGAATTCATCTTCTCTTGAAGAAAGTGTTGCAAATATCCCCAATCCTATTATTGAGGGCAATGCTTCAGACTTTCGTGAAAAATTCAATCGTTCCCCTTTTATGTTCACCCATCATCTTGGCGATCATCCTTTATTTGAGATCCCCCGCTTAGTCCAGCTTGCAAGCGCAATCCTCCAAAGTGAGAAGGAAGTTATTCGCCAGCCAATACTAAGCCCTGATGACCTGATCCCATTTGGTGGAGTTTTCATTGGATCGGGCAAAGTTAAAGCTCGAATGAAATGGGGAGACATGATCTCTAAGGAGAAGGAAGATTTACTCGAACAAATGTCCAATATTCAAGAGTCTGACTCTTGGCTACTTCTCTATAGTGTTCAACGTGACCCAGAGTACAGAGCATTACTACATCAGGTAGTGGATGAACTTGAGAGGCTTACTGGCATACCTCTTCGGAAAGATATTACGACTTTGGACGCATATATTTTTGTTGCTTCTCCACATTCAATTACACCTTATCATATAGATCATGAATCGACTTTCTTATTTCAGATTCATGGTGAACGTAATGCTAATCTCTTTAACCAGTATGAAAATTCGGTACTGACCGATCAAGAGCTTGAAGAGTTTTATATTGGCAATCTGTCGGCTGCAAATTATAAAGAAGAATTTCAGAGCAAGGCTTATGACTTCCCTCTAGCTTCTGGGAAGGGCGTTCATCATCCAATACGCGCTCCGCATTGGTACAAAAATGGAAATAGTCATTCTGTTGCCATAGGCATTCATTTTGGGATGCGTTCATTTGATTTACCAGCTAGAGTATATCAGGTAAATCATTACCTGCGTAAGCTAGGTCTGAACCCAACACCTCCTGGCAAGTCAGCACTGCTGGATAGTATTAAAATCAATACAATTGGACTCTTCTCAAAACGTAAGCCAGAAAATAAGATTGAGGTGCTTCGATCTGGGATTGATAGAATTCGTTCACTAGCGACATGGATTGCTGTACCCATAAAATTCGGCAAAAAGATGTTGAAGATGCTAGTGGCACAGATGAAGAAGTCGTAGTAATATTACTTTCAAAGTACCTTCAAATGGTTTCTAAAGATTTTTATACTTGCTTAGAAACTAAACTATAAATTTTCATGTTTAGGCTTTAAATTGGAGAACAATGACTAATTCTGATGCTGACCAAATAGTTGCTCAACACTTCGATGAGGTAGCAGGATGTTACGCTAATGCTTATAAAGATAGTTCTTTTCTTTCCTACTTTTTTAATCGGCGGTTGGAAATAGTTTGTGCCTCATTGAATAAGTATGATCGTGCCGCAATTTTAGATGTTGGTTGTGGACCGGGAATGATGGCGGAGTATTCTATAAAAAAAGGATTTGAGTTTTTTGGGGTTGATATCTCAGAAAAGATGATAGAAGAGTGTGTTAATAATTTTGGACATGCAAGTTCTACCCACTTTTCTGTCGGCAAGATCCAAAAGCTTGAATTTCCAGATGCTTACTTTGATGTAGTTCTTTGTATGGGAGCTTTAGAATATGTTGAACGAGATGAGGTTGAAGATGCGCTTTCAGAGATGATCAGAGTTCTTAAGCCAGATGGGCAAATCATCATGTCGTTGATAAACAAAAATAGTTTCTATAAATGGCAGAGAAGGCTGAGAGGAAGGATTTTCAAAAAAATCAAGGGTTCTGATGTACAAACTGAAACCTCTGATGAAATTTTGAGCAAACCATTTGATGAAAATGCTATTCGTACTTTGCTGGCTTCAAAAAAATTAAGCAATATCCAGACCATATATTTTGGCTTAAATATATATCCATATTTTTTGGAATGGAGAATCCCTGAGCAATTGAGAATAAAGATAAGTAAAATCTTAGAAAAGATGATCAAGGGGCTGTTAAGATGGCCATATGGTGCGTTTATTGTGAAGGCAAGAAAATAGTAAGATAAAGAGCATTAGGATATCTCTAAAAATCGCTTTATCCTAAATAAGATGAGTCTGGAAAGCTAATTTTATCTTTGTTATTCTCAATAAGCTTAAATTAATAGAGATGCCCTTTAATAGAAGAGCAATACGAAAATAATTGACAAATCTGCTTTAGAGGTTTTCGTTGAGTATGAAACTACCATTTAGGGTTAATGTGGGATGGAAATCTCTATGTATCTTTCTAATCTCAGCTTTAACTGTCTTTCTGTTGCACTTAGGATGGTCAAAGTGGTTATTATCAGTTCCTCAGCCACTACCACAAGAATCAACAATTCCATTAATTCAACGAGACAATCTCCAACGAGGAAGTTATTACGAAGTATCTGTTCTACCAACTGGAGCATCTCCGCATCTGTCAGCCAATTACCGACTCTGGATACCAAATGGAGTAGAAATAGTTCGCGGTGTGATTGTAAAGCAACATGGATGTGGTGCTTCAACGGGACTGGTATATGCGAACGATTTGCAGTGGCAAGCCCTAGCACTTAAGTACCAATTTGCCCTTCTCGGCTCTAGATATACAACCGACCTGAAGGTTGGAGGGTATTCTGACGATCCATGCAATATCTGGGGTGCAATAGATCTTGGTTCCGAAGAAGCTTTTCTAAAGGCTCTTGATGAATTTGGGCAAAAGAGCCATCATCCAGAATTAGATAAGATTCCGTGGGTGCTATGGGGGTACTCTGGTGGAGCAGATTGGTCCGTACAAATGTCTCAAAAGTATCCTGACCGAACGATTGCTGTGATTGCTATGCGAGGAGGTGGCGCTAAGATATCTCCCACAGAACCCAATAAACTCCTTACCGCAGATATCAATCCAACCGTTCTTGGAATGCCAGCGTTGTTTGCATTGGGAGCGGCAGAACCAATTAATACAGTCTATTTCGAAGAGGGTTATGATTTGCCCAAACAAGTTTTCTCTCGGTTTAGAAAAGCGGGTGCACTTTGGGCGATCGCAGTAGAAGCAAATCTGGGGCATAGCTCTACCGATACAAGGCTACTTGCCATCCCTTACTTAGACTCGATCTTAACCACTCGGCTTGCCACAGATAGTACAAAGCTCCGTAAACTGGACGAAACGAAGGGCTGGTTGGCTAATCCAGTCACCCATGAAATATTCCCAATAAGACAGTACAAGGGAGATCCTCTACAAGCTGCGTGGCTACCAGACCAAAAAACTGCATATAAGTGGCAAGAGTATATTAGTAATCCAAATTTATGGGATAAAGCTAGGTATAGTTTTTGTTCAAACAAAAAACTTCTCGCTCTCTTAGGTTCACCACATCTAGCAGAGAGCTGTTATCCAGATAGGGTTGCCCCGCCTCGGAAGCCTGATGCACCAACCGATGTGCGTGCTATAAGAATCGGTGCGAGTGAGATTGTCTTAACTTGGAATTTCACCCCAGATCTTGAAAATGGGTTGCCAAAATTTCGGATTTACCGTAACAACTCTCTAATTGCGACCCTACAAGGACAAGAACGCGATGGCACTGATGCTCCAATCTATCCACATATTGTACTTGAGTTTCGAGATACATCGTCTGGAGAAAATGACATCTATGCAGTATCAGCATTTAATAATTTAGGTGAAAATATTTCTCAATTTTCAAGAATACTACCTTCCCTGTGAATAATTAGTGGTGTTTCACTACGCTGCATGTCACTAATTATTCACTTTATGATGCTTATTCTTATTTTACTGGAGTTTAGACTAAGTTGATTAAGAAAACGAGAAAAAGAGCAGGAAAAAGTAACCCAGAGAATGGATAACTGGGCAAATCCAAGAGAATGAAAAGGAGAATATTTAGGGTTAGGAATTAAGGATGTCTTTGTTGAC
>JANNDZ010000197.1:0-4136 GCA_031378395.1 Pseudanabaena sp. OTE_75_metabat_487_sub | reverse complement strand
TAAAATGATAAATTGATGACTACGGAGTATTTGGAGAAAGTTATTTTGCGTCAGTTTGCTGTGCTTGGGATGCCCGTTCATATCCATGAAAACTATAGAGACTGGCTTGTCCAAAAATTGCAAGCTAATCAAGGCGCTCATGTGGTGACGCTGAATGCAGAAATGACAATGCAGGCTCGTAAAAATTCTGATTTGGCTAAAGTCATTCAACGAGCTGAGTTAGTTGTGCCAGATGGCGCTGGTATTGTGCTGTACCTGCGATCACAAGGTGAAAAAATTAATCGTTGCCCAGGCATCGAGCTATCTGAGCAAGTTGTGGAGATTGCGGCTCGAAAACAATGGCGGATCTTTTTGCTTGGTGGTGCTCCTAATGTTGTCGATAATGTCGTTGATATTTGGCAGCAAAAATGGGCTGATATTGCGATCGCGGGAACTCATCATGGTTATTTTGATGATGTGCTAGAGAAACAAGTTTGTGAGCAGTTACAAAGCTCTCAACCAGATCTGATTCTTGTCGGTTTAGGTGTACCGCGCCAAGAGCTATGGATTCACAAATATCGCCATCTTCGTCCTGATGCTGTATGGATTGGAGTGGGTGGTAGCTTTGATATTTGGGCTGGCACAAAAACTCGCGCGCCTGAGTGGTTTAGCAAAAACAACCTAGAGTGGCTATATCGCCTCTATCAAGAGCCTTGGCGATGGAAGAGAATGCTCTCGCTTCCTCATTTTGTCTGGTGTGTCATCAAAGACTCTTTATTCAAACCCAAAAAAGTTTAGGAGACTATGCAGCATCACCACACTTCAATTAAAACTGCGGATATTTTTCAGGCGATCGCCTTTTATGAAGCATTGGGCTTTGAGGTGACTGAGAGATTCACGGCGGGGATTACGCTGGCTTGTTGGATGCATGGCGCTGGGACTAATCTGGAACTAATGCAAGTTCCAGAACCAAAGAATGTTCCTGATGCTTTTGGTGATGAGCATTATGTGGGGTACTATCACCTATCGTTTCATGTGGAGAATTTGGAAGTTTTTTTGCAAGAACTTGTGAATAAATTAGGGAAGATCAAATTACTATTGCCGCCAAGAGAACAAACGATAGGCGATCGCACCTATCAAGTTGCTTTTATTGCTGATCCTGATGGATTACCGATTGAATTAATGCAATAAAGAAGGCGGGCTTTGCCCGCCTTCTTTGTTCTTTACCACTTTTTATAAGGTAGGAACTTGCCGTTCATCGTTACCTTGACGCGATCGCCTTTAGGATCTTCCACTTTCTCAATGTCGAGAGTGAAGTCGATCGCACTCATGATGCCATCGCCAAACTTCTCATGGATGATTTCTTTCATCGGATATCCATAGACCTGCATGATTTCATAGAAGCGGTAGATCAATGGATCAGTTGGCACGACTGGTCCTAAGCCTTTGCTGGGGTATCCACTCAAGGCAGAAATGATATCTTCACCTAGCCCTAATGCATCGGCGATTTTGGTGGCTTCTTCAACATTGGTGCTATTTTGACCGTAAAAAAGGGAGGCAATCCAGACTTCATCATGTCCTAATAGTTTTTCGAGATCTGCAAAGCTAATGCCTTTAGCTTTTTTTGCGGCTAGGAGCGTATGGGTAAAGCTAGGAAATTCAACTGTCATAGTGTTTTTTGTTTTTAAGTGTCTTTGCCTTGGAGCGAATTAAAACCCATATTTTCAGAAGAAAGATTTACAAAGCAAATCTTTCTTCTGAAAATATGCTTGCTACATTCTCGCAGTTTCAATAACGTGAGTTTCGCACAGGAGATGATTTTTTCGCGATCGCAGATAGTGAAAATCTCGTTCAAGGATTTCATCAATCCCCACCCCAATTCGGTATCCTTGATTACATAAATAGCCATTTGCCCTCAAACCAGAACCAATAAATTTGAAAAGTGTTGCAAAGCAACACTTTTCAAATTTATTGGTTCGTTTGCCAAAACAAAAAGGAGATGAAGCGCGAAGCATCTCATCTCCTTTTTGTTTTGGCAATGGAGATCGATATAATATTCAAAAATATATTGAATTAATCCATGTCGATCGAATTTAGTAAATATCACGGCTTAGGTAACGATTTTATCCTGATCGATAACCGCCACAGTGCCGAACCAATTCTCACCCCTGAGCAGGCTGTCAAATGGTGCGATCGCAATTTTGGGATTGGGGCTGATGGAGTCATTTTTCTACTGACTGGGGCTGAAGGCGAACATCGGATGCGGATTTTTAACTCCGATGGCTCTGAGCCAGAGATGTGTGGTAATGGAATTCGTTGCTTAGCTAAATTCATGCAGGACTTGAATATCCCAACTATTGATCGAAAGTATCAGATTCAGACTGGTGCAGGTTTGATCGTGCCACAAATGGATGTGGATGGACAGGTAACGGTGGATATGGGCAAACCATTTTTGACCGCCGCTGAAATTCCCACGACTCTGGGTGAAATCGATCGCAAGGTTGTCAATCTTCCGCTTGAAGTTGGTGACAAAACTTGGAATGTCACAACAGTGAGCATGGGTAATCCCCACTGCATGATCTTTGTTGATGATGTCGATACGATTCCTTTAGCTGAGATCGGCGTTCTCTTTGAACATCATCCTGTATTTCCCAAACGGACAAATACGGAATTTGTGGAAGTCGTTAATCGAGGCTATGTGAAAATGCGTGTATGGGAACGTGGCGCAGGAGCAACTCTAGCTTGTGGAACAGGTGCTTGCGCGACGGTGGTGGCTGGTGTTCTAAACGATCTTTGCGATCGCATCTGCACAGTCAATCTGCCTGGAGGCGATCTTAAAATTAATTGGTTAGCCGACAGCGATCGCATCTTGATGACTGGCCCCGCAACGTTAGTATTTACTGGTTTAGCAAAGAACGAATTGTAAATAAGTTGTGGCTATTGCGATGCATTGCGTCACAATAGCGCTAAAAATAAACGAACCATAAGAAATTTTTTAAAAGTGTTGCTAAGCAACACTTTTAAAAAATTTCTTGGTCTTAGTTTGAGCGCAAAGCGCTGTATATATAAAAAACTAGAGGTTTTTAAAATGAGCGAAACTATATTCAGCAAAATTATTAAGCGAGAAATTCCTGCGAGCATTATCTATGAGGATGATCTCGCCCTTGCGTTCCGCGATGTCAATCCTCAAGCCCCTGTTCATTTTCTCGTCATTCCGAAAAAGCCCATTGTCAAGCTTTCAGAAGCAACAATTGAGGATCAGGCATTACTCGGACATTTGTTACTTGTTGCGAGTGAAGTCGCGGCTCAAGAAGGCTTAACTGATTTTCGGCTAGTTACCAATAATGGCGCAGCAGCAGGGCAAAGCGTTTTCCATTTACATATCCATGTTTTAGGCGATCGCTCCTTTACTTGGCCCCCAGGTTAAGAATAGATAAAAGAGTCGGTGCTTCGCACTGACTCTTTTATCTATGGTTTGTAATTTTTCCCGATCGCAATTTCATAGGTCTTCAAGTACAAGCCAAATCGACGAATCTGTACATTACTAATCGGGGTGACCCGATCAAAATGCGCGATCGCTTCATCATTCAGGGGATACCATTGATCGGAAATCAAAATTGCATTTTTACCCTTCTGTTTCACTGCATTCTCCAGGTTCCAAATAGTAAATTGACTGATGCGTTTAGAAATTGCGGTCACATTAGGATTTTGCATCTCATAGGCAAGTTCTGCCGCCGAGCGATAGTCAGAAGTAATTAACAGATGGCTTTCTGGCAAAGTATTGCTAATTTTCTGCACTTTCGCTGCAACTTCTTGCCAGCCATAAATCATCCGCCCATCTTGATCTCCATCTTTCCCAAATACGGCACTGATAGGGAACATGCAGGAGTTCCAGACAAATAGAGATGTGAATAATAGTCCAAAGACTCCCATTCCATAAAAAGTTTTTAGATTCTCCCTCCATCTCACAGAAGGAGAAGAGGCTGACGGGTGAGGGAAATCTGCTACAGCTAAAGGTACTGGAGTTTAGACTAAGTTGATTAAGAAAACGAGAAAAAGAGCAGGAAAAAGTAACCCAGAGAATGGATAACTGGGCAAATCCAAGAGAATGAAAAGGAGAATATTTAGGGTTAGGAATTAAGGATGTCTTTGTTGAC
>JANNDZ010000194.1:0-2405 GCA_031378395.1 Pseudanabaena sp. OTE_75_metabat_487_sub | reverse complement strand
CAAGTGGCTGCAAGATGATTATGTAAAATTCTTTGCCTTGTCTCAGGCACTTCTTAAAAAAGTTAACAAAGGAGTTATCTGTTTAATTACTAATCATGGATTTCTTGATTCTTTAACATTACGCGGACTTCGTAATAGTCTCTTTCGTCAATTTCAATATATTTATGTTATGGATTTAAATGGCAGTGTTAAGTGAAAATCCCATGACAATGATGAAAATGTCTTTGATATACAACAAGGTGTAGCTATTAGCACTTTCGTTAATTGCTTAAGTAATAATACTGCTACAGAAGCTGAAGTTGAGAGAAGCAACTTATTTGGATCAAGACAAGAAAAATATAAACTACTGGCTAGTGATTCATTAAATTTTGTTGATTGGCAAAAGGTAAAGCCTGTCTATCCTTACTTTTTATTTACAGAGCAAGATGAATATATTAGAGAGGAATATTCAAATTATTTTCCGCTTCCTAATGCTATGCCTGAAAACTCTAGTGGCACTGAAACTGGTATAGATTCTCTAATGATTGCTTTTACACAGGATGAACTTAAAACAAATATCATTAGATTTACAGATGAAAATTCTAATCAAGAAGATATAAGAGAATACTTTGGAATTAAGGGGGGAACTGGCGATAAGCTTCTAGCAATACGCAAAACTTTTTTGAAAGACTTTATAGAAAATGGCACAAAATATATTCAAAAATCTTTATATCGTTCTTTTGATATTCGATTTGTATATTACAAAAAAGATTATCTAAAAACAAATAGCTATAGAGTCATGCGACATCTGGGAAAAGACGATAACTTAGCTTTAATTGCCTTTAGACAACAATCTCAGGATGGTTTCAATCATATTTTTGTAACTGAAATAGTAGGTGATAAGAATGCTGTCTCTCTTCGTACTCGTGAAATAAATTATTATTTTCCTCTTTATACATTTAATGACGATAATTCAATTGATTTACATTTAAGAGAGAAACAATCTAATCTTTCTGATGAGTTCCTATCAGCAATAACAAACAAACTAGGCTACACCCCAACCCCAGAAGCAATCTTCTATTACATCTATGCAATCTTCCATTCCCCAACCTATCGCACCCGTTACGCCGAATTTCTAAAAATCGATTTTCCCCGCGTACCTCTCACAAGCGACGATCAACTATTCCGCAAACTAGGCGAATATGGCGAAGAATTGGTTGCATTGCATCTCATGAAATCACCCAAACTAGACCAACCCCTCACCCAAATTATCGACAAAGGCGGCGAATTTGTAGTTGATGTAGGACACCCAAATATAGCGATGGCGAAGTTATCATCAATAAAAAAGGCGACAGATTTACAGGAGTACCAAAAAGCGTTTGGGAATTTTATGTCGGCGGCTATCAAGTTTGTCACAAATGGCTCAAAGACCGCAAAGGTCGTCAACTCAGCCCCGAAGACCTCAACCACTATCAAAAAATCATCGTCGCGCTCTCTGAAACTATGCAGATTATGAAAGCGATCGATGCTGCTATTCCCAGCTTTCCCATCGAGTAAACTATTCACAAAACTAAAAGGTAGCAGTTATGAAACAGTTAACTAGAATCACATTTAACCCCGAAGTAATGGGAGGTAAACCCTGTATACGCGGTATGCGAGTTACAGTTGGTACTGTCGTGGGCTTGATGGCATCAGGACGCACGATTCCTGAAATCTTAAAAGCCTATCCATACCTTGAAGAAGCCGATATCTATGAAGCTCTATCCTATGCAGCATGGCGAGTTGAAGAAATCGAAGTATCCCTTGCCGTAGCATGAAAATCATCATTGACATGAACTTATCGCCTGACTGGTGTGCAGTCTTTGCTAAGCATGACATCAGCGCTTTGCATTGGTCATCCGTTGGCAATATGCGAGATAGCGATCGCGTGATTATGGAATGGGCAAAACAAAATGATTACATCGTCTTCACCCACGATCTCGACTTCGGTACACTATTAGCATCAACCCAATCCAATGCTCCTAGCGTCATTCAAGTCAGGACTCAAGACACCTTCCCTGATGCGATCGCAAATATTGTAATTGCTGCTTTATCCCAATTTGAGCCAGAACTAAAAGACGGTGCTTTAATTACCATTGACGATTCAAAATCTAGAGTTCGCATCCTTCCGATTAGTAGGAATAAATAGTCCATTGAGTAAACCTATAAATCTGCTAATAAACCTTGCGATCGCAACTGCACATCATTGATATAGCTTTGTAAATTTTCTAAAGCCACTGACTCACTCACTGGAGTTTAGACTAAGTTGATTAAGAAAACGAGAAAAAGAGCAGGAAAAAGTAACCCAGAGAATGGATAACTGGGCAAATCCAAGAGAATGAAAAGGAGAATATTTAGGGTTAGGAATTAAGGATGTCTTTGTTGAC
>JANNDZ010000193.1:0-1609 GCA_031378395.1 Pseudanabaena sp. OTE_75_metabat_487_sub | reverse complement strand
GCGATCGCGGTTTTGATGGCGATCCTGTGATGATTAAGGAAGTGCGTGAGGGTGTGGCGTTTACGGATGAGGATATTAGCGGAAATGCTACGGATAGAGTTATCGATCAAGCGACAGGTGAGGTGCTAAATTTTGGGACGGATGCTCAGCCTGTGCCATATACACCAACGATTATTAGTGGTGGGGCTGTTATTTCTGAACCTCGCGATAAGGTCTATGTAACGGGTGTGAATGTGGAAATTCTCAACGAGAGGATTCAGTATTTAAACGACAATGGCGACTTGGTGACAGCAAGTTTAAAGGACTATACAAAACAGAGTTTGCTACGAAAGTTTAGTAGTTTGGATGATTTTTTGAGTAGCTGGGATGAGGCAGATAAGAAGAGTGCTTTGATTGCCGAGCTATCAGATCAGGGAATTGTCTTGGAGGATTTACAGAAGTCTATTCAGAAGGATTTGGATCTGTTTGATTTGATTTGTTATGTGGCTTGGGGACAGCCGCCTTTGACACGTAAGGAACGGGCGGAAAATGTGCGAAAACGGAATTGTTTTGCCAAGTATGGGGTGGCAGTGCGATCGGTTTTAGATACGTTGTTAGAAAAGTATGCGGCGGATGGGATTGAGAATATTGAGGAGCTTTCGGTGTTAAAATTAGAATCCCTGAAGAAATATGGGTCACCTAAGCAAATTATCGATTTATTTGGTGGCAAGTCTCGATATATTGAGGTTTTGCGAGAGTTAAAGTCAGAATTGTATCAAATAGCAGCATAATCTCCCGTAATCAATTTTTGTAGAGGCAATTCATGAATTGCCTCTACAAAAATTGATTGCAGTCAACACAAGATCAATTTTTGGAAATAGCGTATGAAAAATCTCGGCGGTAATATTAAATCTCTGCGTAACTTTATGCGGAAAGATGCGGGTGTATCGGGGGATGGTCAACGCATTGAGCAGTTAGGCTGGTTGCTGTTTTTGAAAATCCTTGATGCTAGCGATCGCGAGTTAGAGCTACTCAAAGATGATTTTGTGTCGGTGGTTCCTGAGCCTTTGCGCTGGGCTACTTGGGCGGCGGATAAAGAGGGGATGACGGGGGATGCTTTGCAGAAATTTATCGATCAGGATTTATTTCCGACTTTAAGAAATCTCGATCTGAGTACGGGCAATCAGAGGGCGCGGATTGTGCGGGAGATTTTTGAGGGTACGAATAATTACATGAAAAATGGGACGATTATTCGGCAGGTGTTGAATAGTCTCAATGAGATTGATTTTGAGAATTCGGAAGATCGGCATTTGTTTGGGGATATTTATGAGACGATTTTGCAGGAGCTTCAGTCGGCGGGGGCTTATGGGGAATTTTATACGCCGCGTGCGCTGACGGAGTTTATGACGGAGATGGTGAATCCGCAGTTGGGTGAGAAGGTGCTTGATCCTGCTTGTGGGACGGGTGGTTTTTTGACCTGTGCGATTAATCACTGGAGTTTAGACTAAGTTGATTAAGAAAACGAGAAAAAGAGCAGGAAAAAGTAACCCAGAGAATGGATAACTGGGCAAATCCAAGAGAATGAAAAGGAGAATATTTAGGGTTAGGAATTAAGGATGTCTTTGTTGAC
>JANNDZ010000192.1:0-4680 GCA_031378395.1 Pseudanabaena sp. OTE_75_metabat_487_sub | reverse complement strand
GTCAACAAAGACATCCTTAATTCCTAACCCTAAATATTCTCCTTTTCATTCTCTTGGATTTGCCCAGTTATCCATTCTCTGGGTTACTTTTTCCTGCTCTTTTTCTCGTTTTCTTAATCAACTTAGTCTAAACTCCAGTTAGGTAGGGGCAATCCCCCCGTGGTTGCCCTGCTTCGCTAGCAGCAAGAGATTCTTCATCTGCGTTCCACGTAACATCAGTTTAGAATGAGAATTGCTTCAATTAAAACCCAAGTTCTCAACTATTTCATAGCCCACTTGTGGAGTATGACACAGCCTCAAGTGACGAAAGTATAATGTTCTCAGAACATTGGAGTTCGCAATATAAGATGGCTGAAAATCTAGGCATGAGTTTCTATTTCGCCGATCCCCAAAGCCATTCTTTCAAAAAGTAAGGCTGCATTTTCAGGTAGTATCTTTTGTTTGCTGCTCTCCTCTAGTATTGATGCAAGTTTTGCGATGCCATTAATACCGATCGCAGCGCTTGAGCCTTTGATAAAATGGGCTTCTCGCTCAATCTCAATATATTGGTTTTGAGCGATCGCAATTTTCAGTGCTTCCATATGTTCGGGAAGGGAGCTTAAATATGCTTGCAAAAGTTGTTGTTTGAACTCGGCATCACCGTTTGACATTTCTTCTAGATATGCCCAATCAACTTCTAACTCTTCTTCGTCAATACTAGTAGATTGCGCCACTTCACTGTCAGATGAGGGCGCGATCGCGTTGAAATTACTCTTGACGATTTTGGCATCCTCTAGATTGCTCCTTTGAGATATGATCTTGCTCCATCGGGCAATGATATCGGCGAGATTCTCTTTGCGAACTGGCTTGCTGAGGTAGTCATCCATCCCTGCTGCTAAGCAGCGATCGCGATCTTCCTGCAATGCATTAGCAGTAAGGGCAATGATAATAACCTTATTGGAGTCTAGACAATCATTTGCTGTTTCTAAGGCTCGAATTTTACGGCTAGTACTATAACCATCCAAAATTGGCATTTGACAGTCCATCAAAATAATATCGTAATGAATTTGAGAGCATAAATCTAATGCTTCCTGCCCATTTGCCGCGACATCGGCTTGATATCCTAAGCTTTGAAGTTGATTGATCGCAACTTTCTGATTAACTAAACTATCTTCTGCAAGTAAGATTTTAAGGTTGGAAGGTTGAATAGGTGGAAGTATACAGACAGGATAAATCGGTGATTCGATAGCTAATTTTTGGGAGATCCCAGAGATGGTCTCAATTAAACAATTCAAGAGGCGCATCTTGCGGACTGGTTTGCGAAGATACTCAGAAAAGCCAATCTCCATCATGCGCGTAGCATCTCCAGTTTGATCCAGCGATGTCAGCATAACTAAGTGGATATCTTTCAATTTTTCAGAGCCTTTAATCTGCATCCCCAATTGCTCACCATCAAATTCAGGCATTTGCATATCAAGGATGGCGATCTGATAAGGATCATCTTCAGCGATCGCCTTTTCTAAATAAGATAAAGTCAAACCAGATTGCTGGATGGTATCAACACGCATTCCAAAACTACTAAGTTGATGGTAAAGAATATTGCAGTTAGTGATACTATCATCAACGACCAGTGCTCTTACATTTTCTAGAGCTTCAGCCCCAATATTATTACGGAAACAATTAAGCTGTTTTTGTAATGGATTTGTAAACCAAAATGTCGAGCCCTTGTTCTCCTCACTTTCTACATGGATTGTACCCCCCATTAACTCTACAATTTGTTTGCAAATCGCTAGCCCTAAACCAGTGCCACCATATTGACGAGTTGTAGAAGCATCAACTTGAGTAAAAGGTTGGAACAGTCTCGCCTGCGCTACTAGGGGAATACCGATGCCAGTATCAATGATCGCAAACTTCAAAACTACATCACTTTCGGTTTCGGAATAAACCGTAACTTCAATTGTGACTTCTCCTTTAGGTGTAAACTTGATGGAGTTGTTAGTCAAGTTTAGTAAGACTTGACGTAACCGACTAACATCACCGCGCAAACATTTTGGCACGTTGGGGTGAATAAATGATGCTAGCTCTATACCTTTGAAATGTGCTGATGGAGCAAGTATTTCCGTGATTTCTTCAATGCTAATATCTAAATCAAAGTCGAGATTCTCTAATTGCATTTCACCTGCTTCTAATTTAGAGAAATCAAGAATTTCGTTAATTAGATTTAACAAGTGATCTCCACTAGAACGGATGGTGTCAGCAAAGTCTCTTTGCCTTGCGTCAAGGTTAGTATCTAGTAGTAGTCCTGTCATACCAATAACTGCATTCATAGGAGTCCGAATCTCATGACTCATTGTAGCTAAGAAAGAACTTTTGGCTACAGTTGCTTGTTCAGCTTCTTTACGAGCAATTTCCAAGTCAACATTTTGCTGTTGTAAAAGATTGAGTTGTTCTTTCTCTTGGGTAAGTAATCGTGACTGGGCGATCGCAATCCCAATTTGATCGGCAAGTTGACTCAAAAGATTAATTTCAAATGATTCCCAATGTCTTGGAGCAGAGCATTGGTGAGCGATTAGCAATCCCCACAAATGGGCATTTTCTATAATCGGAACAACTAGATTTGCCTGCACTTGAAAACTGATCAAAAGCTCTTTGTGACATTCACTGAGATTCGACTCAGCAACATTATCGATCGCTAATTTTCGACCTTCTTGATAGGTCTTCCAATATCCTGATTGAAAGCAAGTATCTTGAATGTTAGTATTCAGGGAAGGTCTCCATTTAGAGTTGATCGATTCTACTTCTACTGTCCCTGTCCAATCATCATGAAATCGGTAAATGAGAACTCGATCAGCTCTAATAAATTTGCGAATTTCGCTTACAGAGGTATTCAGGATTTCCTGAAGATTTAGGGATTGACGAATGCGTAGACCAATATCGGCAAGCAGGAGCGATCGCCAGTTCTGTTTAAGTAAATCTCGCTCAGTTTTACGCTTTTCCATGAATTGACCAATCTGTCTACTGATGGCTGTCACAACGTTGAGTAGTTCTGGATTAGAATCTTGATATTCACGACTAAACATCGTAATCACAGCCAAAACCGAATCATTTTCGCCACATATTGGAAAACTTAATGCATAGTTTATACCTATTTTTTTGACAGCTTTTGATTTGTGAAAATTAGGATATTGGTCAATCTCCACACACTTAGCCTTTCCTTCAGCCCAAACTGAGCCAATCAAACCAGTACCGTATTCAACTGACATCAACTGATGAGTCTGAATTAGCTCTGTTGATTCAATTTCTGATTTGGAATAACTTGTCATCATGCTTAAAGTACGGGGATAGTTACTGGTAAGCCATAGCTCAGCAATATCCCAAGACAACTGTTCGCATAACGTCCGTAAAATTCGCATTGCCGCACTACTAAAGCTAGATGACTCAGCAAGGACTCCAGCGATTTGATTTTGGGCAGTTACCAGTTTTTCCGCCTGTTGGCGATGAAAGCGATCGCGTTCAGATTCCTTCTGAGCAGTAATATCTTTGGCAACACAGAGAAATCCTGTAACTTCTTTTTGCTGGTTGTAGATAGCAGTAATCGACAACAAAACAGGAATGCGATCGCCATTCTTACAAATGTAAGTCCATTCTTTCTCAAATGCTTCCCCCGATTTTGCCTTAGTCGTGAACACTGCGAATCCGATTTCGACAGGTTGGTTTAATTCTGTAGATAGTTGATGAGAGTTCTCAATGATCTCATTGACATCGTGGAAAATTTCAAGGCTTTTGCCAGTTATTTCTGCTGCTTTATAACCTAGAAGCAATTCTGCACCTGAGTTAAAAGACTGAATAATACCTTGTAAGTCAGTAGAAATAACTGCAAAATTAACACTATCTAAAATTGCTTGTTGCAGCATTGACACTTTGTGCGAAGACTCAAGCACTGACACAAGCAACTTTGATGCTTCGTTGTTACGTCGTAACTCTAACTGGCTAATAACTAAACGGCCGAGAGCTTCGAGTTGTTGAATCTGTTGAGGTGTTAAGTCATGAGGCTGGCGATCTATGACACATAAAGTTCCTAAATTGAAATTATCCGAAGTCTTTAAAGGTACGCCAGCATAAAAGCGAATATTTGGCTCATTAACCACCAACGGGTTGTCAGCAAAGCGAGGATCTTGAATTGCGTCTGGAACATTTAACAATTCATCATTAGCAACTGCGTGACCACAAAAGGAAATATCGCGAGGGGTCTCTAATGCGTCAATGCCAACACGCGACTTAAACCACTGCCGATCGTGATCAATTAAAGATATTAGAGCGATCGATGTGCCGCAGATACTGGCGGCTAGTTGAGTCAAGTCATCATATTCTTGCTCTGGTAGCGTATCAAGAACGTTGTAGCGCTCAAGAGCGGCTTGCCGATCGCTCTCGTTCAGTGGTATTTGAGGTTTCTGCATGAAATTAAACCGAATAAACCAAGTAAATAAAACGCCAGATGCATTACGACAAGAGCTTAAGTTTAGCAGAAAAAAAACAGTAAACTTCAGAAGCAATAAGCGTTGCCAGAGAATTTGCGATCGGCGAATTTGTATCAAAACCAATTTGATCTAGCCGTATTCACTCTAGTTTAAACAAAAAAGCCAGAATAGAGTTTCGACGCTTTGGCACTTGTCAGTGAATTAGGGTAGTCCTAAATAGGTA
>JANNDZ010000191.1:0-9792 GCA_031378395.1 Pseudanabaena sp. OTE_75_metabat_487_sub | reverse complement strand
TTTACCTGAAGGCACTGGACGCGCCATTAGCGAAGCAGTTCTGCCTGATAACCCCGCAATTCTCGATTTAGAGTTTCCTGAAGAAGTATTTCCAACGGACTATCAGCAGCTTTATGCGGGAGGACGGGTAAGGGCGATCGCCGATGTACATGATCCAAAGGCAGGACTATCAGAATGCTTAATCGAGTTTATCAATCAGTTTCATATCAAAGCAAAACTGATTGTACCGATTCTGCAAAATCTGAATTCCCATCAACAAAATGAAGCGATCGCACCTAATCAGTTATGGGGATTAGTGATTGCCCACCATTGCGATCGCCCTCACCATTGGGCTGATTTTGAGCTAGAGCTAATGCAACAACTTGCCGATCAGATCAGCATTGCCTTGGCTCAGGCGCAATTATTAGAACATTTAGAAGAAATAGTCGAAGTTCGCACCGCCGAATTGCAAGAAGTCAACCGTAGTCTTCAGCAGGAAATCAATGATCGGATGCAAGCTGAAGCTGCATTAAGACGCAGCGAAGAGCAGTTACGCCTGATTACCAATGCGCTACCAGTTCTGATTGCCTATGTAGATGAACATCAGCGCTATCGATTTAATAACCAAGCCTATGAAGATTGGCTAGGACAATCACCTGCCGATATTTATGGCAGTAATCTCCAAACTGTATGGGGAATTGAATGCTATGAAAGAATGCAGGTCTATGTAAAATTAGCATTATTGGGGCAAGTTGTAGCCTACGAAAATGAAATCACCTTAAAAGATGGGCTTCCCTGTTCAGTCAATGTTACCTATATTCCCCATCTTGATGAACAGAAAAAAGTTGTCGGGTTCTTTGAACTGACCAGTGATATTAGCGATCGCAAAGCGATCGAGCGCATGAAAGATGAATTTATCGCTGTAGTCAGCCATGAATTACGCACGCCTTTAACATCTCTACATAGCGCTTTAAAAATTTTGGCGACTGGACGCTTAGGAAGTCTATCTAGTGATGGCAAACAAATGCTAGAAATCGCTGATGACAACACCGAGCGATTAGTCCGTTTAGTAAATAATGTTCTTGATTTGCAGCGGATTGAGTCAGGGGATGTCCGAATGGAGAAGCAGGTCTGCAATGTTGCGGCTTTAATGATCCAAGCAACGGAATCGATGCAACCAATGGCTCAGCATCAGGGTGTCGTTTTGGCTGTTAAGCCAATTGATATGGAGATTTTAGTTGATTCAGATTACATCGTGCAAGCGCTTACGAATCTTCTCAGTAATGCGATCAAGTTCTCGACAACTGATGGCACGGTTTGGCTAACCGCAGAGGGTAAAGCGAATACAGAAGTACTATTCTCAGTACGTGATCAAGGTCAGGGCATTCCATCAGATAAGCTAGAAAGCATTTTTGAAAGATTCCAGCAAGTGGATTCTTCGGATTCAAGGCGGAAGGGCGGAACGGGTCTAGGGCTAACCATCTGCCGTAAGATCATCGAACAACATGAGGGCAAAATTTGGGCGGAAAGTACTCTCGGTGAAGGTAGTACTTTTTCGTTTACTTTGCCATTATTGACGGTATAGCTATTTTTTCCTGCAAAGAATCCGACAAGCAGTAGCATTGCTTGTGTAAGTCCTAATATTATGTCGAGAACTGTTTGCTAGTCAGTCGATGGTGGGACATCTGCGCAATATCGATCGCAGGTGTACAAGACCACATGTCATCCAAAGAACGCGACAGTGATTGAGAGACAATCACGTCGATCTCTGTTGCCATCTTGCACAGAATACTCTGTGCGCCCAAATGTCCCAAAATACCCAAACGGATTGCCGCACTGACAATCCCAGTCACAAAATTATGCAAGAATGCAAAACTGGTATCACGTTCACTTAGATGTACTGTGCGACCAACCATTGCAAACACAATCGGATGTAAACATGGCGTTTTGTTGACTTCAACATCTCCCTGAAATACTTCCAGTTGAGGATCATTCCAAGTCGATCGCGCTACAAGTAGTAAAGCCTGTCCGCTTCGCTGCTGAGCTTCACGGGTCGTCTGAATTAACATCTGGGCATACAAACATGCATCCGCTCGCCGCACTTCCTTTAGATCATTGTTGGTGCTGGCTCGATGCGCATGGATGAGAGCGATTAAATCTGAACTACCCACTTTGTTATGTAACAACAAATGGAGAAATGTTTCTATATCCTGAGGATTATGAATCTGATTAGTTTGCACCATTGCTTCCAAACCGTGGGAAAGTGTGAAGGAACCCGATGGAAAAAAAGAATCAGACAATTGCATCAGGGCAAGACGGGAATCAATCATAGCCATCGATTAGTGATAATTAGTGGTGAGAATGGGAAGAAAATTGAATCTGATTAGCGGAAGAGCGAACTTCGTAATCAATACATAAGTTCGGAATATTGACGTTTCTTACGGTGGTCTCCATTACGGCACGATCAGCTACCATTTCTACATAAATGCGATCGCCCTGTACTAAAATCGGCCAGTGATGATTTCCAAGGACATGTCCTAAATAGATTAGGTCAATCGCATGTTTTGATACATCACCACTAACACTCAGAGTCATCACCGTTTGTTCAGTGAGATTGACTAATAGCAATTGTCCAGATTGCATTGCGAACAAATCGCCTGTTCCAAGAGACTGCTCTCGGCTTTTGATGATGCCTAGCTCGATACCCGTTGTCGAAAAAGCATGAATACGACCTTTGCTACTATCTTCTGGTTGCAAATAGACCTCTAGCAAGGTTCCTGCTTCTTGAGCTTGCAATACTTGCTGCTGTAAAGATTGATCGGTTGTTTGATTACCTAAATAGGTTTCAGTTAGGACTGTCATTTGTAGATCTCAGGTAAAAGTGGTTGAGAATTTTGATGCCGCATTCTGGTCAATGCATAGTTGATATAGGCTTTAAGGCTCGGTACGTTTGACGACATCGCCCGCACCAGTAAGCCGTTACAGTTTGGCAAGGTCGAACAGGCGGCAGTTAACTCTGGATAGGTCTGGGTAAACCTTTCTAAATCGAGTTCTAGAGCTTGTAAATCGCCTTCTGGCGCAACTAAAATGATGCTGGCAAGAATTGGTTGAGATGTAAAAATCGGGTTATTAGTCAGAGGTTCAGCTTTGCCCAGCAAACGCATCGCATCGGTAAAGACCAAATCTCCATCAGTGTTACAGACTTTTAAGCGACTGAAGTACTGACTGAAATGAAAGCATTCTCCCCTTGCTAACCGTCCAGGAATTATGATTTCGCTCAGAAACAGGCTCCCTGTTGGGGCGATCGCTATTTGGATAGTCTGCTCCAGATTTGCCTCGCGATAGAGAATCAGTGGTTCAGGGACAAACTCCAAACTTGCCCCTGCGCCAATCTCAAAGTCATAACGAATACGGGCAACCTGACCAAATGGCATCAGATGGACTTTTGAGGCTGACTGATCGGTGAGATATAGACTGGTGCGATCGCGTAATTTCGCCCCGATCTGAAAGCGATCGCCTGCCAACAGTCCTGGGGAGGAATTCATAATGTATAGATACGCGCGATGGGCATCGGTGGGGTCGAGCCTTAACGGTCGGGACAGCCGAAAAGGATAGGTTGCATACTGACGATACACAAATGATCGCCCAAATTGATCGAGTCCAATCTCTAAGGTGAGTTGTTGCGGGGAAACTGGAAGGTCTAGCTTAGTTATAGGTGGAGCGATGAGTTCAGCTAACATATCTATCGTTTGCTCGTATTCTTAAATTGTGTTCTCAACAAGTTGATCAAGCTAGTTCTCGAACGGACTGAAATAGTAATTTGTCAAAGATGAACTGCATCACCCGATCTAATCCTTCACCCGTTTTACAGTTGGTATAGGCGATCGGTTTACCTTTTCGACGTTCCGTAGCATCGCGATCGATGATGTTCAAGTCAGCTCCCACATAGGGCGCAATATCAATTTTGTTAATTACCACCAGATCGGCTTGCATAAACCCAGGTCCATTTTTGCGAGGAATATCATCGCCTGCGCCTACATCTAACACAAAAATATAGGCATCAATTAAGTCATAGCTAAATGTCGAGGCCAAATTGTCGCCACCGCTTTCGACAAACACCAGATCGAGTTCTGGAAAAGCTCGCTCTAGATTGCGGATTGCCAACAAATTCATTGTCGGATCTTCCCGAATCGCTGTGTGGGGACAACTACCAGTTTCCACACCTACAATTCGATTGGCAGGTAAGACTCCTTGACGTTTAAGGCGATCGGCATCTTCTTGCGTCAACAAATCATTCGTTACCACAGCTACTTCGATCCCTTGCTGCATTAGTAATGGTAACAACCTTTCCAGTAGAGCCGTTTTGCCACTGCCTACTGGCCCACCGACACCCAAACGCGCCACTGATTTTTTCATTTTTACCTAAAGATATACAGCCGACCGAGGGGAACACGCGAAACGGGATCGCAGGTGGCAATTTCACCATTCACCCGCACCTGAAAAGTGTCGGGATCGACTTCGATTTCAGGACAGGCATTGTTATGTAACATATCTGCTTTGCTCAAAGCTCTAGTATTTTTGACTGGCAAAAGTTGTTTGCGAAGTTTTAGCTTGTCGGCTAAGCCACAATCTAAAGCCGTCTGAGTCACAAAGCAAAAAGAAGTAGATTGCTTGGCACTGCCATAGCTGCCCCATTGCGGACGATAAAGGATTGGTTCGCAAGTCATGAGCGAAGCGTTTGATTCACCCATAGGCGACCAAGCGATAAAGCCTCCCTTAATTACCAGCTCTGGTTTAACTCCAAAATAACCAGGATGCCAAAGCACAATGTCCGCGATTTTACCTGCCTCAATCGAACCTACATGGGAATCAATTCCACAGGTTTTGGCAGGATTAATTGTGTACTTTGCGATGTAACGCAAAATCCGTTGATTATCATGGCGATCGCTATCTTCAGGAAGTGCGCCACGTTGGTCTTTCATTTTGGAAGCCAATTGCCAAGTGCGACAGATGACTTCGCCAATCCTGCCCATACCTAGACTGTCAGAGCCCATCATGCTGATAGCACCCATATCATGCAAAAAATCTTCAGCAGCAATAGAATCGGCACGAATCCGCGATTCCGCAAAGGCAACATCTTCAGGAACTTTTGGATTGAGGTGATGGCAGACCATAACCATATCTAAGTGTTCATCAAAGGTATTAACCGTATAGGGATTGGTAGGATTAGTAGAAGAAGGCAGACAGTGAGAATAGGATGCCACCTTAATGATGTCTGGAGCATGTCCACCGCCAGCACCTTCCGTATGGTACATGTGGATCGTCCGACCACGAATCGCTGCAAGCGTATCTTCCACATAGCCCGACTCATTGAGCGTATCAGTATGAATTTGGACTTGAAAGTCGTGTAGATCGGCAACTGAAAGACAGGTATCAATCAGAGCTGGCATTGCGCCCCAATCTTCATGGATTTTCAGCCCGATCGCACCGCCTTCTATTTGTTCGACGAGACTTGCTGGGAGGCTCGAACTTCCTTTACCCAAAAAGCCAAAGTTAATCGCAAATCCCTCGGAGGCTTGCAACATTAAGCCCATATTATAAGCTCCGCCCGAACAGATGCCCACGGTGACTGGCCCCAATCCACCCCCAATCATCGTCGTTAATCCGCTAGAAAGTGCCTCGGCACAGAGTCCCGCACTATCGAAATGAACGTGACAATCAATTCCACCAGGGGTCGCGATCAAACCTTCTGCCGATCGCACATCTGTATTGGCACTAATAATTAGGTTGGGCTGCACTCCATCCATTACGCCAGGGTTGCCTGCTTTACCAATGCCAACAATTCTGCCATCCTTGATGCCAATGTCTGTCTTGACAATCCCCTGCACGGGGTCGATCAGCACCACATTGGTGATGACAAGATCCAAGGCTCCTTCCGCCGCTGTCACCCCAGAAGCTAAGCCCAAACCATCACGGAGAGTTTTACCACCACCAAAAACACACTCATCACCATAGACAGTAGTATCTCTCTGAACTTCCGCAATTAAAGATGTATCCCCTAACCGAATCCGATCGCCTGTGGTGGGACCAAATAGCTCAGCATAACGCTCCCGACTAATTTCCATGACTTTCCTCTTCTATTGTGCTGTAGCCCAATCTTCGCACCCGCTCCATCGCCATTTCTTTGGCATTGGGAGCGTCTAACGCCTGATTTACCAAGCTATTCAGTCCTTGGATATGTCTTGTGCCACCGATCGCTACTAACGAGACAGTTTTGGTATCTCCTGGTTCAAACCTAATCGCTGTGCCAGCAGGAATGTCCAACCGAAATCCATAAGCTTGGGAACGATCAAACTGCAAAGCTCGATTTACTTCTAAAAAGTGGTAATGGGAACCAATTTGGATCGGGCGATCGCCTAAGTTCGCTACTGTCAGAGTTTTAGTCTCTCGACCAGCATTTAGTTGCAATGAGCCAGATTCGCAGAGCACTTCACCAGGATAGGAATTTTGAGGGTTTGAAGTTGGAATGTTTGTCATATCAGTTTCAGGTTCCAGAGCTACGAATTGGATTGTGAATACTGATCAGCTTCGTACCGTCGGCAAAATGAGCTTCGACCTGAATCAACGGAATTAGCTCTGTTACGCCTGGCAAGACATCCTCAGTCGTCAATAAAGTCGCACCTTCAGACATCAGCTGAGCAACGGATTTATCTTCGCGTGCGCCTTCAATCATGGCATCAATAATATAGGCGATCGCTTCAGGTACATTGAGCTTGAGCCCTTTTTCTTTGCGACGACGGGCGATCTCAGCTGCTGTAAAAACAGTCAGCCGTTCAACCTCTCTGGGAGTTAAGTACATATCAACTCTTGTAACGGTCTAACGGCTCCTGCATTATGTTGTTTCTTTTCTAGTTAATGAGTAGTAAAAGCTACAATAATTTCTTGAATTATTTAAGGATTATTTTTAGAATTCTATTTATATTGGGATTTCGCGTAAGTCTTAAATTTGTTTCAACCTCTTTGATGGTTCTGTGAATTATGCTTAATTGAGATTCTATTGATGCTTTAGCATTTGCGCCGCCATTCCTAAACTCATCACAGAAATCACGATCCGCAAATACTAAACTCTCTTTATCCATTCAAAGCATTTTTGGACGCAGCAAGTTCCGCTTGGTTTACCCAACAATGGAAAGATAAAATTGCTGCGGGATTTACCCACTCTAGTTCTCTCAGTGGAGATAAGCAGGGCACTCTAATTTATTTGTCTATCTATGCGGCACAGCATGCCATGATATGGATAGGTGCAGGCGAACAGCCAAGCAGTTATCTTGGGAAAACGGATGGGGTTAATCGGTTGGGTTCCTTCCTTGGCACTATGGGACAAACTACCATGAATCTGTCTGGAGGAGAACCAGTTCTAGACTCAGGCGATCGCTTAACCGCAAAATATTTTGGACAACGTATTGCTCAAGCTACAGAGCGTTGGAACCTAGAAAAAGTAGCGATCGCTGCTTAAGAAACCATTTACTCACTTCCTATCCAAGAATGAGTGGTGAGGCGCTTCGTGCCTCACCACTCATTCTTGGGTTAGCCTACGGTACAATAAGACTTTCAGGATATTTTTGCGTAAGTCTAAATTGTTTATTGAGAGAGTAATACATGTCAAAATCTATTGCTACTTATTGGAATCCATTGAATTTAGATCATAGTCATAAATGGAAACCAATTCTTGGTTTGGAAGGGATGGCTGAAGAACTTACCTTGAGCTTGGATCAAGATACAGGCGAATATACACGCTTAACTCGATTTCATGCCAATGCAGATACAACTGCTTTTGGTTGCAAAAGCCATCCCTATCCTGAAGAAGTATTCATCGTCAGTGGTCGCCTTTACGATCGCGCCTTTGATATGTGGTTGGAGAGTGGGCATTATGCCAGTAGACCACCTCATGAAATTCACGGGCCATTTAAGACCGATATTGGATGTGTTGTGCTAGAAATATCTTTTCCTAATCGGGTTGAATAAGAGATGAGAAATCAAGTTTGGTATGTGGCGACGTTGATTGGATTTATGTGCTTGCTTCGGTTTGGGCTGGGTGCGATCGGTTATGTCGAGCCACATTGGCTGATGCAACAACTCGGCGCTCCCACAGAGGCAAATCTACAAATGCCATATATCATTCGGGTGTGGGCGATTAGAGATATGGTCTTAGCTATTTTGGAAGTATTTTCCAATCAGGCTACGATCAAAGTACTTTTATGTGCTTGCATTGCTATTGACATGACTGATATTTGGTCAGCCCACTTGAGTGGTTTAGAAGGGCTATTCAGCTCGACAGATACATGGTCACTAAAACTGACTGCGATCGCAGCCTTGCTTCCTGAATCTGCTGCCTTGGCTCTAATCATGCGAAGACCTAGCCAAATACAAGAAAAATGAGTTTATACAGCTACATCTAGCCTGTTAGGTGAAGGTAAGAAACTTTTTGTAAATTACAATCGTCTCTCAATGCATTAACGTACTATGTTGCAGACAACTTATAAACACTAGACCAAATTTAGATTAAGTATTTAGATTTAGTCCGAGTTAAATTTGTCAGAATCTCTAAAGATACGATCTAAACTTTGCTAACCACATCATAGCCTGATATTTTCGGGGAATTTTATGAGCCGTCCTTTGAAACTTGTTTTTGAATCTGTATCTGTCTCCTTGATGGCAGCATTAATCACAGTCGCCACAGTGAGCCCCAGCTTCGCTGCCGATCCTTTCCGTTCCTCAAATGCTAGGGCGATCGGTAGTGAAACTCAGAAAGCCTTTGAATTAATGTTCAAAGATGGAAATTATACGGCAGCAGTAAAGCAGTTAGATTTAGCTGTTAGAACCGAAGCTAGCGATCCACTCCTATTTGCTTTACGTGCTTCTACTGCCTATGCCAAAGAAGACTACTTGGTCATGCAGGATGCTGGTAAGCGAGTCAGATCTAACGCCCAAGCTTTGAAGGGTATAGATAACCTTAGATCCTATATGTATGTCGCCGTAAGCGATTTGATTGAGGCGGGATATATTGTTAAAACTGAAGGCTTATCTAGTGCTCCTAAAGCTTTACCACTGGTGCAAAGCGTTTTTGACAATATCCAAAAAGCTAAGGATATTGACCCTAATGATCCTGAACTAAATTTGGTTAAGGGCTATATCGATATGCTAATTGCATCGGTATTGCCTCTATCGGATCTTGAAACCGCTTTGGAGAGTCTAAAGCAATATGCAGCGCCAGATTATCTAAAATGGCGTGGTATTGCTCTTGCCTATCGTGATGCGCGTAAGCCTGATCTTGCATTAGATGCAGTGAATAAGGCTCTTGTCTCTGCTCCAAATAACCCAGAGCTACAGTACCTAAAGGGACAGGTGTTATGGATGCAAGGCGGCAACAATATTCCGTCTGCCAAGAAGCACTTTGAAATGGCTTTGAGTAAGTCCAAGCAAATGAACCCCAGTTTATTAGCAGAAATCCGTCAGCAATGCCGTAACATTTCGGGCGGTGCAACCTGTCCTGAACAGACCAATTAAAGAATAGGCAGCGCATTGCGCTTCCTATTCTTTCAAAAGATTAGAGGCGACGCGATGCGCCGCCTCTAATCTAAAACTGGCGACAGCTATAAACAATACAAGTCATAACTGGAGTTTAGACTAAGTTGATTAAGAAAACGAGAAAAAGAGCAGGAAAAAGTAACCCAGAGAATGGATAACTGGGCAAATCCAAGAGAATGAAAAGGAGAATATTTAGGGTTAGGAATTAAGGATGTCTTTGTTGAC
>JANNDZ010000131.1:0-15253 GCA_031378395.1 Pseudanabaena sp. OTE_75_metabat_487_sub | reverse complement strand
CCTTCGGGGCGCACTCTCACAAACCATTTAATCTGACAAATTGATTAGGATTGCTATATGAATAAATTTTATCAAAGAAATTTTAACCTAGCATAGCTTACTGAAAGCATAGCCCACTAAAACTAGCTAAGTAGCAAGAATATTAATGTTGTTAGGTTTAAGCGGGTTTATTAGCGCATTGGTTCAAGACTTGATCGGCGTGCTTGGTGCAGTGACCACATTGAGTACCCAACATAGTTAACTCGGATAGTCTTGCGATCGAACTGGCTCCCTTACCAACCGCTTGTTGGATATCCTTTTCGGTGATGGCATGACAGATACAAACGTACATTTGCGTTTTGACTCTTTTAGAAATTAATTGATTTTATTGCAAGTAATTCTCATTATTAATTGCGATGGCAAATTAGTCAAGTATGATATTTCAAGCTTCAAAGATCTAAAAATTTAGAAATCATCTCAAGTACCTCTGCATAGTTAAAACCCAGATCTAAAATCTGTATCATTTGCCATATAGACGGTATAGGTGATTTATGGGGTGCGTTTATCTGAGCCTGTTTATACCATTACTCTATAGTGTACTTACACCTTCGAGGGGCAAACAACAAGCTCCAGCAAGGTTTTTAGACTCTCAAAATGATGCCCCTATTTTGAGAATTGTTATTACTTATATACAATTTCTGTAATGGGAATTACTATTGAAAATGCTATAAATGATTTCATATCACTAGATAAGTTTGGATATTCAGCAATGCAAGGAAATTTAGATGTAAAGCTTCAGCTCAACGAGGCTCTTAAAGCTCAACTGACGGCAATCAACCAGTTTTTTCTCCATGCACGGATGTGCAAAAACTGGGGATTGAATCAGCTTAACGATCGCGAATATAAGTATTCGATCAAAGCGATGAAGCAAGCAGATTATCTGATCGAACGAGTACTTTTTTTAGAAGGACTTCCCAATTTACAACAACTGGGGAAGCTCCTAATCGGCGAAGATGTACCTGAATTATTGCAAAATGATCTAACCATCTGTACAGAGATTCGTGATGGACTGAAAGCTGCTGTGGTGACCTGCGAGACCCAACAGGATTTTGTCAGCCGTGATCTGTTTGCCAAATTGGTAGAAGAGACCGAGGAACAAATCGATTGGCTGGAGTCACAAATTTGGTTGATTGAGAATGCGGGCTTGCCCAATTTCTTGCAGTCGATGATTTAGCTGTTTGGCGAATTGATGCAACGTGCGATCAATTATAAAAATATATACTTTAGAAATCAATTGAGGAAAATCATGAAAGGCAGTGAGAAAGTTCTACAACAATTATCGAAGTTGTTGCGTGGAGAATTGGCAGCAAGAGATCAGTACTTTACTCACTCACGGATGTATTTGGACTGGGGTTTGAATAAACTGTATGAACGAATCAATCATGAGATGCAGGATGAGACCCAACATGCAGCTTTATTGATTGAGCGCATTCTCTTTCTAGAGGGTACACCTGATCTATCACAACAAGATGGAATCAATATTGGTAAAACTGTGCCTGAGATGTTGAAGTGCGATTTGGACTATGAATATAAGGTGGTTGGTGATCTAAAAGAAGCGATCGCTATCTGTGAGACCGAACAGGACTATCAAAGCCGTAAGATTTTGCTAGGCATTCTCACGGATACTGAAGAGGATCATGCCTATTGGCTAGAGAAGCAGCTCAAGTTAATCGAGCAACTCGGCTTGCAAAATTATTTGCAGTCACAGGCTTAAGATTAGAGAAGGGCAGCAATGATTGCTGCCCTTTTGCTTAGTTTTCAGGTAAGAAGATTGATAAAAAAAGGTGCGGTCATAGATAAAACGGGATTCTACCGTTATTCGCTATGGCGAGAATGGGATATAGAGAAGTCAAAAATTGTATTTATCATGCTTAATCCGAGTAAGGCGGATGCAAGTATTGATGACCCTACATTGCGGCGATGCATTAGTTTTGCGAAGTTTTGGGGTTATGGTTCGCTAATTGTTGTTAATTTATTTGCTTATAGATCGGCAAGTCCTTTAGAGCTTAAAAAGGTTGACGATCCTGTTGGAAAACAGAATGATCGCTATTTAAAAAAGCGATTAAGTCAGCCGATAAGGTTGTTGTTGCTTGGGGAAATAACGGGAAGTTAATGCAACGCGATCGCCACGTTTTAGAGTTGCTATCTAAACACAATATCCAACCTCACTGTTTAGGAATTACAAAAGCAGGTTATCCACATCATCCGCTATATGTTATGTGTAGTAAGAAACCTATAACTTATTAATGAGTTTTAATGTCGATATAATAATTATAGCAAGGTAATTACTAGCCATATAAAAGTTAAGGTCTAAGATGTTTTTATACATAATAAAAGGAAGAGTTCTTCCTATTCGAGCAAGTTTATCCTTTGGACCAGTTAAGTTTCACTTTGTAAACAAAGACGAGGAATCTCTAGCTAGTGGAGGTACGGAATCTCTTGCCAATATAGAAATATCTATATTCAGTAATGAAATTACAGTTTATTATGATATCGAATTCCCTAAAGACATTTATGACATAAAGAATGAATGTTTAAACACCTGCAATGCTGTGGTAGCCCAGATTGGATTTTTACTTGGATACGGTTATAGTGTGGAAATAAATCAAATCTTGTGTCGCGAATTGAATATCAACTTTGTGTTCGGCATTGATATCCCATGTTTGGCGGTAAGGAATCAGGGGCGAGATATAAGTTTAATGATGAAAAAGATATTCTCAATTGAAGGTTCAGAGACTCGATATTTGCAACGTTGCTTCGTTGATTTGCAGCTAGCAATAACTCATCCCATTGACACCCCATTTTATTGTTACCGAGCGATTGAATCACTACGTCATTTTTGCCGCATTAGATATAATCTTCAAACTGAGAAAGAACAATGGCTAAAATTAAGTGAGTTAACAAATAAAAGTTGGAATGACACAAAAAATCTCAAGCTATTCGCAAATGACGCTAGACACGGCGATCACAAATCTTTTTCATCTCAGGAAAGGATTGATTTTTTCGACACAACATGGGATCTAGTGGATGGATTCATTGATTCAGCTAGTAAGATACATTAAATCAGCGTAATACTCAAAGCATGTATTAATGGTTTCAGCCAAAAATTACTGGCTATTAGCAGTTAAGACTAGATTTGAGAGACAAGGCAACCCAGATAAGTGAAAATAAACATCATGTTAGTCCTTAGTTATCCACATATCGAAAAAGAAGAAAATCAGCCTGCACGATTTGAGCGATTGCCGCGCATTAGAATCGCCCAAATCGTCATGGATTATATTGCTTATGGCTGGTCAGTAGAAGAAATCTGTCGTCAACATTTGTATTTAACATTAGCCGAAGCCCATGCAGCAATGGGTTACTACTTTGATCACCAAGAAGAAGTAGATCGAGAAATCAGTCAAGAATGGCAGCAAGTACAAGACAATACGACTCAAGCCGCCAAATCACCTTTCTACATTCGCATGAAAGCTAAAGGACTGCTCTAAATGACTATTGCTTTGTACATGGATGTTCATGTTCCTCAAGCGATTACTGAGCAGTTACGTCGCCGAGGTATAGATGTATTGACAGCATTTGATGACGGAACTCAGCAATTACCTGATGATCGCCTTTTAGTGAGAGTGACCGAGCTTAAGCGAATCCTCTTCAACCAAGATATTCGATTTAGAGTCTTAGCCGAAACTTGGCAAACAGAAGGCAAAAATTTCTCAGGGCTGATTTTTGGACATCAGCTCGGAGGCACGATTGGTCAATTTGTTAAAGATTTAGAACTGTTTGCCAAAGCTTCTGAACCTGATGAATGGGTTAACTCAGTTGAGTACATTCCCTTCAAATAAGAAGTATGAGCAAATCACGACAACTAATCTTCAGGCAAATAATCCTCATCTAGCGTTTGTTCAGCAGTAAAGGGAGACTCCATTGGAAAAGTGGCGATGCTTTAATTGCAATTTCTGGCGTAAGGCTTCAAAACTACACCGATCGCACCACATCCTCGACCTCGTTAAGTGCGATCGCGCGTGGCAGCATCGAGTCAGTTAAAATAATTAATAGCTAGCCCCCATTGCAGAAAAAGCAAACTCAACCTTGCATAATCTAGAATTTATTTGAGGTAAACCATTATGTTGCAACTAGAAATCAAATCTGATGCACCCGATCTCGAAATCGTCCAAAAACTGATCAGAGCCGCGATTGATGCAGAAATCAAAAACTTACAGCGATCGCTAGATAAAACCAATAAATTTTTAAAAGAATTTGAAACCAAATATCAAATCTCATCCGACCTTTTTCTCAGCGATTGGACTGCTGAAGACCTTAAAGGCGGTGACGAAGAATATGTGAGTTGGGCAGGTGAAGCCAAAATCAAGAAGAGACTAACTAGTTCTCTGCAAAAGTTACAAGCGATCGAATATGTTACTCAACAACTATCAATCTAACATCATCTCCATTATTCAAAAATATGTAAATGATGGATGGATTCTATCCTTTAACTTTTCTGTTGATCCCAGATCGGATTATGTTGGATTTATTCAAGGAAGTTTAGAGTTTTTGCAAGGCTCACGTCTATTTTTTAAAGAATATGTTGACTTACAGGAATCCATTGAAAAACTTTCATATTCCTTCCATTACCAAGATTCTGATAACAATTTGATGTTTCGTTATGACAATGCAAATCATCAGCCTAGACTAGACTATATTGATCATAAACATATCAAAGATAAAATCATTTCCTCTGAAATTCCAGATATTGAGCAAGTGATCCTAGAAATTATTACCGATTATTTAAGTTAAATCCCTTATAGAAAGCGATCGCCTCACCCGTGATAAAGATCGCGCTATATCATTGATCTCCTTAAGTGCGATCGTGCGCGTCAGCGTCGAATCAGTTAAAATTGTGAATAGCTTGCCATCATTACATGAGAGATAAACAGAGGAAAACAGGAGCTAGATTATGCCTGAAACATTACAGTACATAACCAACGAACAAGGCGATCGCATCGTCGTTGTCTTAGATTTAGATACCTATTCTCGACTTACTCCCGCTTTAGATCCTGAATACCTCATTGGCTTAACCACAGAAGAAATAAAAGCCCTTGCTAGTTGCAAATTAGCCCTAACCGATCAAAATCACCTAGATCAACTAATCGATAGAAACACCGAAAATTCACTCTCTGAAGGGGAACTTGATGATTTAGATGACCTTCTAGAGAAAGTGGAGCATCTCACAATCCTAAAAACTCGCGCCAGATACACCCTTAACCCCTTACAACCCAGATTAGAGCAAAGGATAGTTGCATGAGCGCCTACATTTAGTTGGGATGAGTCCAAAACCGAAATTATGGGCAAAACAGCGATCGGTCGAGCCACTATTACTGCCCTCAAAATGAATCGCTCATCTCTAGTTCGAGTTCGAGCCATGTGGGTGAAATTGGGAGAACATCCACCTATATTTTCAAAATTAGTTCAAGAAATTCGTTTGGAAGTACAACAAAAAGGGCTTATACCCGAAATCTTAGAGCAAATCCTCAAGGAGGACTTTTAAAGCCATTCCAAAATATTTCTATCATTAAAGCCGCTAGTTTTTTAACAGCGATCAAAGCAATCCCCCATAACTAACCTTCAGGCAAAAAATCCTCATCTAGCGTTTGTTCAGCAGTTAAGGGAGACTCCATTGGGAAAGTGGCGATCAGCGATAGATAATCATTGTTATAACCAAATCGTGAAACTCCAACGGGATCACCCCATGTTGCGATCGCATCATAGACAAATCCTTCAGGAAGAACCAGATCGTCAATTACTTCGATTTTGGTAAGCCTGACTCTGTTTTGATGGAGCGATCATATCCGTGAGCAATGGCATTACACCCTTGATAGGCTTAAAGCTCAGCTTTGAAGATGTTGCTGCAAAAGCCTCATAGCCTGTCTCATACCCCATAAAAAGCCTAGAAAATTTGAGGATTTGGCGATCGCGGGGAGACACACCAAGCAGCACTGCTCCACTAATTCCACCAATATAAGTTAGGAAATCTCTGCGGTTAATGGTCATGTTGTTAATAATTTTCTGATGCTATAGCTGTAACCAAGCCTAAGGGAGAGTTTGTCTATCGCTCTAACTCTAGCGTCATGAGTTTAAGGCAAGGTAAACTTATGGTTAGGATATGCTGCAATCTCAAAAAAATACCCTAATGTCAAAATCATTGAAAAAGCTCAGTTCTAAAACTTGGGTAGTCCTAAAAAGGAAAGGATGGGGGAAAATGTTTAGATAGTTGTTAAAAAGCAAAGTAATGACAGAAGCAAGACCATCTTGTGCATCCTACCAATCTATTTCAGTAGTAAAAAACGGAAGTACACGCCATGGGAAACAAAATTATAAATGTCGTGATTGTGATCGCCAATTTGTAGAAAATCCTCAACTGTACATTGCGCCAGCGAGTATCAAGACTGGTTAGAAAAACTTTATCCTTTTCTAAGAAGTTAGAAAATCACATTGGAGCCATTTGGAATTTCATCCATCATTACAATGCTTCTTTACCTCCTCTCTCATCTTTTCCTTTTTAGGACTACCTGCAAATAGCGATCGCTTATCAGACAAAGCTAGAGCGATCGCTAATCGTTTAAGATTTTTTTGCTGATCACCTCTCCAGAAGTGTCAAGCTCATAGGCGATCGGTACACCTGTCGCTAGTTCTAGCGCTGTAACTTCTGATGGGCTGAGATGATCTAACATCATCATGATCGATCTTAGAGAATTTCCATGTGCAGTAATCATGACGTTGTCGCCTTGGAGAAGATGGGGCAGAATACGGCCCCTGAAATAAGTATTCACCCGCTTTTGGGTATCTTCTAAACTTTCTCCTCCTGGTGGTCGGACGCTATAAGATCTCCGCCACTCATAGACCTGTTCACTGCCATATTTCTCAGCAGTATCCGCTTTGTTTAAACCCTGCAAATCCCCATAAAATCTCTCGTTGAGAGCTTCATTGGTAAAGATAGGAAGTTCTTCGTCTGGGTTTCCATCATAGCTATTCCAACCATGCCAGACTTGGTCTGATTTTTCATGCTTAATAATCGGAATTTTGCCACCACAAATGTCATCGCGTTCGGTTAGACAGATCATCGCTGTTTCGATCGCTCGAATTAATCTACTTGTAAAACAGACATTCACCCGATAATCACTGAGCCGACAAGATGCGATCGTTGCCTCTGCACGACCCCGTTCACTGAGAGGAACATCTACCCAGCCTGTAAATTTATTGAGTGCATTCCATAGACTTTGCCCATGACGAATCAATATGAGTTGAGCCATTATTCTCTCCCAGAAATTACTAAAAAACTTAGTTCCTACATTACATCAGTGATTAAATTCTCTGGATTGAAGTATTTGATATACATCATTATATTGCTCTTCGACATTAATTAAAAGACTGGCAATTTTTGTAACATCTTCATGAGCATGTTCATTAGACTTTATCAGCTCTCTGCATATAGATTGTAGGGTTTGGCAAGAACTAGAAAGCTGGATCGCGCCAAAGTTTCCACTTCCGCCCTTAAGTTCGTGATTTATGGCTGCTATAGTTACAAAGTCTTGCTTTATAAAAGCTTCCTTCATTTTGGCGATCGCAGATGCAGAATGTTCTAAATAAATATCAATTAATTCATCTAAATTCTCTGCACCCACAGAATCTTTTATGCTCACTAAGATCGATAAGTCAATAGGATGCTGACTATGCTCAACAATTAGGTGCTGCTGTTGGGGAATTCTTTGTAGAGCCGCAATCAAGCTTTTGGTTTGTAAAGGCTTAGTGAGATAGTCGTCCATACCCTCATTCAGTGCCGAATCGCGAGATTTAGTGAAAGCATTTGCCGATAGACCGATAATCCAAGGCTGATGATTTGGTGCTTGACGAATACTTTTAGTGGCATCCAAGCCATTCATGATCGGCATTTGGAGATCCATAAAGATCAGATCGTAGGGTCGGCTTAAAAAGTTATTGATGGCTTTTTGCCCATTGTCAACCACATCTGCTTGATAACCTAAATTTTCGAGCATCAGCAATAAAATCCTTTGATTTACAGGATTATCTTCTGCAATTAAGATTTGGAATGGGTAGCACTTAGCAAAGTTCTCATCGCCCAAAATATTATCGATTTCACAGGAAGGTTGAGGAATTAGTTGAGGATTTTGAGGAGAAAACTTTGTGGCTTTTTGATTAGTAAAAACATTGAGAAATGCTTGATAGAGTTTTGATGTAGATATTGGCTTAGTGATGAAATCTCTAAAGCAGGTGGGATTGTTATTCTCGTTGAGAACTACATTAATTGGAGTTAAGAGAATTAAATGTAAATTAGGGAAAATCTCTTGAATACTATTGGCGAGTTCTAATACATCAATTTTAGAACCATCAGCCTCTATTAATTGTCGATCAATTAAAACTGCCTCAAAGTTAGATGTTGTCAGCAATCTCAGAGCTTCAGTGGCGGTGTAGGCGGCTTGGATAGTCATTTCCCATGGTTGAGCAGACAAAGCGATCGCCTGTTGAAGTGTGGAATTAGGGTTAACGCATAAAATCCTTTTGCCTTTTAGTTCTGGGGCGATCGCATTGGTTGTATCTAGATCTTCAATGATTGCCTGAACCCGAATGGAGAAGCTGAAAGTTGAACCATCACCAACATTGCTGCTCACCCCAACTTCGCCACCCATCAGCTCACAAAGCTGCTTGCAAATCGCCAACCCTAAGCCAGTGCCGCCATATTGTCCTGCAATCGAATTGTCAGCTTGGCTAAAGGCTTTAAAAAGTCTGGCGATCGCTTCAGGGGCAATGCCGACACCTGTATCACGCACCTCAAATTGCAATTCGTAAGTGTTAGTCTCGCAATCGATTAATTGTGTATTTACGGCAATTACAATTTCCCCAGATTCCGTAAATTTAATGGCATTACCGACTAAATTAACGAGGATTTGACGTAAGCGCGGATAGTCTCCTAGTAACTGTTGCGGGATATCTAGACTAATAACTGGGATCAGTTCGATAAACTTCTCAGCCGTGCGCGATGCCATTAACTCTAGAACTTCTTCGATGCATTGATGAAGTCTAAAAGGCTTTTCTTCGAGTTCAAGATGTCCTGACTCAATTTGCGAAAAATCGAGAATATTATTGATTACCGATAGTAGAACTTCGCCGCCTTGAAGAATAGTATTGACATATTGTTGTTGTTGGCGAGATAGAGATGTTCTTTGCAAAATCTCAGTCATCCCAATCACAGCATTCATCGGCGTGCGGAGTTCATGACTCATCACTGACAGAAATTCAGTTTTGGCTTTGTTTGAGGCTTCGGCGGATTTTACCGCTTCCGCAAGCTTGCGATCGCTAATATCTTGAGCAGTACCATAGAGCCTGCTCACTTTTCTATTGTCATCATGTTCAGCATGACCGAATACTTCGATGTTGCGGTACGAGCCATCTGATTGTTGTCTCCGCAGATCTAGATGATAAGACTCACCTGTACTAATTGCTTGTTGGACAGCATGTGCATGTGCTTCGCGATCTTCGGCTATGTAAAGTAGCAATACGTCTTCATATGTAGGAGAGCCTAGAGCAGGATCGCGCTCAAAAATACGAAATAACTCCTGTGACCAAATAGACTCGTTAGACGAAACATGCCATTCCCAATTCCCAAGCTGAGCGACTCGTTGAGCTTCTGCTAATAGTGATTCACTTTTTTGTAAAGCTTGTTCAATTGCTTTGCGATCGCTAATATCAAACAGAGAACCGCTCAAAACTTTAGTTTTGCCATCAGCGGCGAAGCCTAGCTGAGCTGTATCTCGTATCCAAATGATTGTGCCATTATTGGTAATCATCCTGTATTCGCAACAAAAAAGCTCTCCAGTTTCGATAGTATGTTGAAATTCTTGCTGAACGAGATCATAATCAGCAGGATATATATATTCCATCCATTTTTTAAAAAAATTGGTGTTCCACTCTAAAGTTGGAATACCTAAAAGCTCTTGCAATTGGGGACTAATATAGGTTGCCTCCAAGCCTTCAGTAAGTGTAACTACATAAAAAACATTAGAAACTTGCTCCACTAAATGACGGTACGGATCATCGATCGATCGGGACAAAGTTGCATAAGCTTGTTCAGAGGCTCTTGCCTGTTCTATTAAGTTTTTATTAATTTCTCTATGTAAAATGATCTCAATCTGCATAGCGATTTGTTGCAGCATCAGCGCATCATCTTGATCCCATGAGCCTTGCAAGGACTCTCCATCCAAAACTACGCATTGATGCAATATCAAAAATCCCCATAGTGAACTATCTCCTACTCTCTCCGACAAGACAATTGGTATAAGTAAGTAAGCCTTACCAGCAAATATTTCAGCGAAGTCAATCTCGCATCTAGATACTCCCGCAGTATAGAGATCGATGATTTGTTTTGTTATATCCTGCCCCCATTGATATTCTTCTCTCAGAATATTTTCAATTTGCTCTTGAGTACAAGGCTCACAATTTGGCGCGATCTCTTCAGCTACGATCTTGCCACTGATGACCGTTCCATTATAATTATCTGTAAATTCATCTAGCTGATAGATTGTGATATGTCCACTCTGAACTAAATTCAGTAACTTAGTGGTGATCTCTTGGAAAATCTTTTCTATATTTTCAGGCTGACGCATACATTGCAAAATTTCTGAGCAAAGTAACATCCTTGAGTGTACTTTTTCCACGACAACCCCTGAAATAACGAGCCAAACTACTGAATCATTGCTTCTATTTTCTAGTATCTCATTATTATCATTTTATTTCAAGCTAAATATCTTATAGTAAAGAATAGGGTTGTCTATAATTCACGAAAGTAGCCAAGAATTCAAGTTCTTGGCTCAAAGCTTAAGTCATCTCTAGATGGCTGAATAAAATCAACCCGTTTCAACGGGTTTTAGCTCTTAGCCTGCACTTGAGTGCAGAGCATTCTTTTCTCTATGTTTGTTGATTTGTTACACTTGCAGAAGAACTAATCAACAAATGGCAAGCCACTATGATCAGCAACCTGCTCCAGACCAAAGAGCTACCAAATCTGCAATACTCTCCCGTTAGCGATCGCTTTGACGAAACTTGGGAAGCCCCCCTTTCGATCTTGTTGGGACTCGGTCGCGCCGCAGGAGCCGATTTTGTAGAGTTTTTCCTAGAGCGAAATAATTACATTAGCTGTCTCGCTGAAGACGACACGATTACCAGCATCTCCCCACGTTTATCCACAGGAGCAGGGATTCGCGCCTTCAAAGGCAAAGCTGATTGCTACGTCAGTACCAATGATTTGACATTCCTCGGATTAAAATCTGCCCTCGAACGCGCCCTTTCCATTTTAGGATTACAACTTCCCTCTCAAAACTCAATCATTCCATCGATTCATTTGGAACTCTTTCGTGACTATGCCACCAAAAAGAACAAAGAATCATGGATCGCTCAATGTAGTCCCATGCGCGAAATGGGTGACATTCTCCTTGGCACAAATCAAATGCTTGCCAAAAAAGGTAAACATATCCAATCAAGGCGATCGGGATATTTCCGTGATTGGCAGGAAATCCTAGTTGCAGCAAGTGATGGCACATTTGCCAGAGATATTCGCCTCACCCAGTCGATAGGTTCTAACTTACTCTGTGCTGATGGTACAAATCGTTCATCCATTGGTAAGCGTGTTGGCGGTACGAGCGACCCCAGCTACCTCCGCAATTGGAACTACGAACCCGTCGTTGATGAAATCATCGAAGCCGCAGGCAAAATGCTCTATGCCGATTATGTGGAATCTGGCTCCTATCCGATCATCATGGCAAATCAGTTTGGTGGTGTGATCTTCCATGAAGCTTGCGGACACTTGCTGGAAACCACAGGCATCGAAGCCAAAACGACACCCTTTGCCGAAATGAAAGGTAAAAAGATCGCCCATGAGAATCTCACGGCATGGGATGAAGGACGTTCTGAAGAAGCCTTTGGAACCATCGATATGGATGATGAAGGTATGCCTACTCAGCGCACACTCTTAATTGAGAATGGCATCCTCAAAAACTTTATTAGCGATCGCGCTGGTGAGTTACGCACAGGACATCCGCGCACAGGTAGCGGTCGTCGCCAAAGCTATGCCTATGCAGCAGCTAGTCGGATGCGAAATACCTATATCGATGCAGGTGATTTTTCTTTAGACGATCTTTTTGCCTCAGTCGATAAAGGGATCTACTGCAAAAAAATGGGCGGTGGCAGTGTTTTGCCTACTGGTCAATTTAACTTTGCTGTTGACGAAGCTTATCTCATTGAAAATGGCAAAATCACCAAACCACTCAAGGGCGCAACCCTGATCGGCGATGCCAAAGAAATTATGCAAGAAATCTCGATGAGTTCTCGTGATCTAGAACTCGCTGCTGGTTTCTGTGGCTCTGTCAGTGGCAGTGTCTATGTCACCGTCGGGCAACCCCATATCAAAGTAGACGCGATTACGGTCGGAGGTCGTTAATATTTTTATAAAAACAACCGCTAAGCGGTTGTTTTTATAAAAATATTACTTTTACTTCATCACAAAGCACTGTAAGCTTTCTACTAAAGTGATCAAAAGGTGATCAAGTCGTGCAAGCAAAAGCGATCGATGTTTCTCAATCAACAATACTTGTGGTTGACGATCAGCCAGATATTCGCCATGAGCTAGCATCAGCACTGAAAGAACATGGCTATATCGTCGAAGTTACTGGAGATAGTAGCGAGTCTTTGCTAACTGTGCAATCCCATCCTCCAGACTTGATCCTGTTGAATATATCCATGTCACAAGTAAGTGGAGGTGAATTTTATCCTGACCTTAAAGCCGATGCGATCGCGAAAAATATCCCAATTATTTTTACGAATAGCCATGACGACATCCAAGCAAAGCTTCAAGCTTTTGAACTTGGTTGCGCAGACTACATCGTCGTTAAGCCAATGCACCCTGCCGAGCTATTTGCTCGCGTACAAGTACATTTAAAATTGCGGCAACTGCAACTACAACTGACTCAAAAGAACCATGAATTGTCTCAATTAGCCCTTGACCAAGTTGAGATGGTCAAAGATCTTCAACGGACAAACTTGCTACTCCATGCTCAAAAAGAGGCTGCGATCGATGGAATTTTTGCCGTCGATGAACAGGGACGGATAGTCAGTTTTAATCGTCGTTTTTGTGAAATGTGGAATATTCCCCATGACTTTTTTATTGATGATGATACTGAGCTTGAATTTCATAACGGATCGCCTTTAGGAAGATTTTTTGTTAAATCTGATCTTCCCGCCGCTTTGATAAATTTGTTAGAGACTACCTACGATGCGCCTGATCTGTTTAGACATGGCGAAATTGTTTATGGCGATCGCGTATTTGATTACTACACGAGTCCCGTCAGCTCTGAACAAAATAAGTTTTTTGGATTGATTTGGTGTTTTCGCGATATTACTACCAAAAAAAATGCAGATCGGCGACAGTTGCAATTAATGGAAGATCTACGTAAAGCGAAAGAGGAAGCGGAAGGAGCAGTGAGTACCAAAGCTGCTTTTCTGGCGATGATGAGCCATGAAATTCGCACACCGATTAATGGGGTAATCGGTATGACCCAACTCTTAGCAGGAACTGAACTCAACGCCGAGCAGAATAAATTTGTACGTACGATCCAAGTCAGCGGGGAAATGCTGCTTTCGGTAATCAATGATATTTTGGACTTCTCTAAAATCGAATCGGGCAAATTGGAACTAGAAAATGCGCCTCTAGATGTAAAAGCTTTGGTGCGTGATATCTACGATGTGCAGCTACCTAAAGCCAAAGAAAAAAGTCTCAGGTTTGAAGTCATGATGCAACCCCAAGTGCCACCATTTATCATTGGTGATGTGACGAGACTGCGGCAAATTTTATTAAATCTGGTTTCTAATGCGCTTAAATTTACGGATACAGGTTCAGTGCGAATTGGAGTTCGCTTAGCTTCTGATCAAGTTCCCACAGCCGATCGCCCTTTTCAATTGTTGTTTTCGGTCACTGATACAGGTATTGGCATTAGTAAAGAACAGATGCATCGGCTATTTCAGCCTTTTTCCCAAGCAACGGTTTCCACCTCGCGCAAGTACGGCGGTACTGGACTGGGGCTAGTAATCTGCAAAAATTTGGTCGAAACTATGGGGGGCAAAATCCAAGCCGAAAGTAAGGATAAGCAGGGTTCAACCTTTTCATTTACGGTGATGACCCAAATTGCTAAGGAGCAGCCAAGTTATACGTTGCAAGATGCAATGAATAAGAATATCACTGGCAACATTCGGCTAGGCGATCGCATCCCGTTGAAGATTTTGATTGCTGAAGACAACTTAATCAATCAAGAGCTATCCATGGCGATGTTGATTAAGATGGGCTATCAGCCCGATGTTGTGGACAATGGTTTAGCTGTGCTTGAAGCTCTACAAGTAAATCATTATGACTTGCTCTTACTCGATGTGCAGATGCCCGAAATGGATGGGCTAGAGACGGCTACCTACTTAGTTAATCATTGGGACGAACTCCAAACAGGTTATGAACGCCCCACGATTATCGCAATGACGGCTAGTGCGATGCAAGGCGATCGCGAGATGTGTTTACGGGCTGGCATGGATGATTACATCAGCAAGCCGATTATGATGGATTCGCTGCACCGCACGATTGAGAAATGGGCAGCGGGTTCTCAATTTGATCATGAGAGCACAGATCCAGCATCCAAAGAAGCTAGTTCTTCAGTGATTGATCCAGTCGCGATTATGAATCTTGAGCAAATTAATCCCAATCTAATGGGACGGATGATCAAATTATTCACGCTCGAAGAAGCACCGATCCTATTGCAAAATCTTCGACTAGCGATCGCGAATAACAATCGCCAAGAGACTGGCTATAATGCTCACACGCTGAAAGGCAGTAGTAATATTTTGGGCGCGAAAGCCTTGGGCAAGCTCTGTCTCGAAGTAGAGCTAAAAAGCAAACGAGGAGATAACCAAGGCTTACCCGAACTCCTAGCAAAAATTGAGGAGCAATATCAAATTGCTTGTCAAGAACTAGCGAAATTATCTAGTTAGTATTCACGCAAATAAGTAGTGGTTGGGCGTCAAGCCAACACAACTTTTTTGGGTTTGGATTTTATGTTTTTATTTTAAAGAGAATCATTGGCATTATAAACATCAAAAATTTTTTTATCTCGAT
>JANNDZ010000037.1:0-6672 GCA_031378395.1 Pseudanabaena sp. OTE_75_metabat_487_sub | reverse complement strand
CGCAAAGCAATTTTTGGCGAAGATGTTCCGTTTATCCTATTTGTGGGAAAACCGACGAAGCGACATAATTTACCATCCCTGATTCGTGCTTTTGGACTGTTAAAGCAAGAAAAGAAAATACCACATAAGTTACTCCTAATTGGGATGAGTCTTCCGGGAACTCCTTTTGAACATGCGATCGCTGATATGGGAATTGAGCGTGAAGTGTTTACCATTGGTCATACATCCCATGATAATATTGTTCTTGCCTACAACGCTTCCGACTTGTTGATTTATCCCTCCTCCTATGAAGGATTTGGGATGCCTGTTTTGGAAGCCATGGCATGTGGAAGACCCGTGATTGCGATCAATAACACCGCTTTTCCAGAATTTTCTAAAGGAATTGCGCACCTTTTACCAGATGTTGAAGTCAATACGCTGAAAGAAGGAATGTTAGCTGTCCTGAATGACCCAGCATGGCAATCTGAAATGGCGAAAGCAGGACCTCAGCGTGCAGCACAGTACGACTGGTACTTAGTAACTCAGCATTATCTGGATTTGATGCTGCCATTTGTTGCTTAGTTTGAATCTCAAGTTACCCCATCAGGAGTTAAATTGCTATGGATCCACAAGTCAATACTCAGTCATCACCTCAAATATTTGAGCGAGAATATTATCAACGCCTTTACGAGATTGAAGAAAAACACTGGTGGGCGCAAGGTATGCGAGATGCAATGGTAGCTCTCCTACATCAACCCATCGCTGGTAAACAAAACTTGCGAGTCTTAGATGCAGGTTGTGGAACGGGCTACTTGTTAAATTTTCTGCAAGAACACTATCCTCTGGATGGTGAGCCTGTCGGTATTGATGTTTCGCCTCATGCTCTGCAATTTTGTGAATTGCGTGGTTCCACAGAGCTTAAGCTCGCAAGCGTTACAGAAGTTCCGTTTGAAGATGCATCATTTGATTTGATTATCTGTATTGATACGATTCAGCATCTTTCACCTGCCGATGCCCCTCGCAAGGCGATCGCTGAATTTGCCCGTCTACTCAAACCCGATGGGTTGCTTTATCTCCGCACGAATTCGGCTCTCGGTCATCCACCCTTAAAAGGAGTCGATCCAGATCAATACCGTCGCTACGACTGTAATACTGTTAAGCAAATGCTCATTGAGGCAGGGCTGAAAGTTGAACGGGCTACCTATTTAAATGCGATCCCCAGTATCCCTGCTACGATCAAAGAATATATTCGTGCTTCTCAACCTGAGCAACATACAACGGCTGCGATCGGTCCAGGATTAGCTATTCAGCCCCCTTCTCCTCGACCTTCACTATCAGGTTTTATTAAGCATAGAATGCTAAAGTTTGAAGCTTGGCTACTCGGATCATTACATCTGGATATACCGTTTGGTCATTCTTGTGGGTTTGTCGCTCGCCGCTGATCCAAAACTATTTTTTGAAAATAGCCTTTATGAAGTACGTGCAAAGATATGTGGAAACTTTTCAATGGGAAACATCGCATGTTAGGGCTAAAGCTTAACTTCGTGAGCTTTAGCCTCGTGATAGCGATCGCTTTACTTGCGGTTGTGTTTGCCTGTGCACCAATATCCACAACTCCAAGTGCTTCAAGTACTTCAACTAGTAACATTATTGTCGCCAAATCTTCACCAGCTCAAATCAATAAAGATGCAGTTAAGATTGTGATCGACAAAAACAAACCACACCAAAACATAGAAGGTTTTGGTGTTACCCATCTTTCCTTAGTTTATGAGGGCACTGGCGATGTCTTAAGTCCAAGCCTAAGAACTAAAGCAAATGATGCAATATTCAAGCAGATAGGAATCAGTATGGGGAATTTGGAAGGAGCGCTTCTAGAATCTACTGATGGATGGGGAAATCGCAAAAATGATAATTTAGATCCGTTTAGCTTTAATTGGGAAGGGTTTGACACTAAGACTGCAGAAGCAATCTATCAAAAGCTTGTCAAACCGAGCGCCGCACTTGGTTTTGACAACTATTTCTTAAGTCAGAAGGTAAATGTACGTTGGGCAAGTCCTTGGTTAGATGCGCTGCGTCAGCATGATTATGAGCGTTATCTTGATGAAATTGCCGAACAAGTAGTCGCAGGGCATCTTCATTGGCGCAAAGCCTACGATCTTGTGCCTACTTACCAGATGCTTTTCAATGAACCACTCAGTGGCAATGGCGAACTCCTGAATGGGTCGGTCAGTGACTTAGTTAATATTGTTAAGCGAACTGGTGCAAGGCTGCAAAATGAAGGGTTTCAGGTGAAGTTTGTTTTGCCAAATGAAGAAACTGAAGAAAAAACCCTAGAAGTTGCCCAAGCGGTTCTTGCTGATCCAGAAGCTCGGCAGTATGTTGGCGCGATCGGATATCATCCTTATCCTTACGGTTCAACCTATTCTAGCATCACTAAAATTCTCGCAAGTTCTGGAGTTGGCAAACCTGATCCTGAGCGTATTGCTATACGGAAACGTTTGCGAGATTTGGGACAACAGTATAAGATTCCTCTCTGGATGACGGAAGTATCTCACGGCGAGGTCAAAGCCCAATCATTTGAGGCGTTCTTGGGGCGGGCGATTCATATCCATGATGAGCTCCTATATGCCAATGCCTCAGCCTATTTCGGCATGAATAATATGTGGGATAACGCTTCCCAGCAAATGCACTTTAACAACCAAGACCTTTCTTCAGAAGAGGGGACGATCGTTTTAATTGATAGTCCCAAGCAAACAGTGACGATCACTGGTATGGGCTATGCGATCGGTCACTATGCGCGATCGCTCAAGCGCGGCTCGACAAGGCTAGAGGCAACAAGTAGTAATCCCCTCGTTCAAATTACGGCTTTTTGGAATGACAGCCAGAAACGCTTGGTATTAGTCGCAATTAACAATGACAAAGAAGATCGGACATTAGATATTAAATTGGATGGGGTAACTCTAGCGGGTGCGATCGCAAGTGAACAATCGACTAAAACAAGCTACTGGCAAACTTTGTCTCCGATCCAAGTGGAGGCTCCAAATCATTTTACGATTAGTATTCCATCAAAAAGTGTGACAACTATGCGAGGAGAGGAAAAAGTTCTTTGATCTATAAATCTGTAATACTTGGAGATATCTGATGACGGAAACACACAAAAACCAAATTACGGCTCAACGACGGATATGGCGAAGGCTGCTGATTCATCACTTACCGCTCGGTTTGGCAAGTGTCTTGCTCATATTACTGTTCTTCCAAACGATTGCCTCGCCTGATATGTCGTTTAGATTGAGCATGGCAACTGCCTATACATCCCTATTTCTGATCGGCGGAACCTTAATGACGGGAGCAATCAACATTTTGCGATCGCGTTCTAATCCCATCTCAACGGATCTGAGACGAGATATCGGCATCTGGGCAGCCGTTATTGGGGTTGTGCATGTTGTAGTGGGTTTAAATGTTCATATGGGAGGAAAATTCTGGCTCTACTTTCTCTATCCCGCTAACGAACCACACCCGCTGCCAATTCGGATCGATCCTTTTGGCTTTGCTAATCATACAGGGCTGATAGCAACGATAATTTTGATTGTGCTGGTTGCTATTTCTAACGATCTATCAATGCGTTTTCTAGGAAGTAAACGCTGGAAGTACATACAAAGATATAATTATGCTTTGTATGTATTTGTGATCTTACATGCGATCGCTTATCAACTAATTGAAAAGCGCCAAATGCCATATCCTTTAATTTTCGCGACTGTGATCGCTGTGGTTCTGGTTGTTCAGAGGCTAGGCTTTCAACGCCGAAAGCAGCAGCTTGTTCAAACGGCGATCGCTCCCGATATCTGATTTGAAATCTAAAAGGGACGAAAGATTTGTCTAGTTTGCAAACGTTATTCGTAAAAGGAATTGATCGATGAATATTATTGCTCGCACAGTCCGCCACACTCGGATTACAGCTCATAACTACCAACAAATTCCCACTCCAAAATTTCTGGTTTTGTTTATCAACTCAATTTGCAATATGAAGTGCGAACATTGCTTCTATTGGACAAGTCTGAATCAAAAGGATGATTTGACTAAGGAAGAAATATTTGATTTGTCCCGATCACTCGGCAAATTAGAGAATTTGAATTTGTCAGGTGGCGAGCCATTTCTAAGAAAAGAATTTGCGGAGATTTGTCGGCATTTTATTCAACACAATGAAGTGCGACAGATCTATGTCCCTACGAATGGCTACTACACTGATAAAACTGTCAAGGCGGTAACCGATGTTCTTCAAGAGAAAGAACTGGATATTTTGGCGATCGAATTATCCCTCGATGGGATGCCTGAATTTCATGACAACATCCGAGTCACCAAAAATGCTTTTAAGCAAGCAATGGCAACTTATGAAGCTTTAGTTGAAGTGCAGAAACTCGACCCACGCCTCCGCATTCATGCCAACTCAACGGCGATGGATGGCAATCTCGATCAGATTAAGCAGTTGTCAACCTATCTCTATGATCGCTGTCCGCAGATGGATCACCATAATCTCGCGATTATCCGTGGTGATCGCAAAAATCCTTCATTGGTTTTGCCTGTATTAAAAGATTACGAAGCTCTATATGACTACATCCGCCGTCTATGGATGCCGCGTGAACAAGAGCGCTATGGCTCCATTGTCGAACCGATGTTGCAATGGACAAAAGTAAAAACATTGGAAAAGCAGCAACAAATTGCACCATGTACGGCGGGACGACTCAGTGCTGTCGTTTATGCCAATGGCGATGTCAGTGCTTGTGAGTTACATTCACCGATCGGCAATTTACGGCAGAATTCTTTTCCAGAAATTTGGGGATCATTTCAGGCTGAGAAGTTGCGTAAGTCGATCGCCAACAAAGAGTGTTACTGCACTACCGAGGTTTTCTTGTGGCCGAGTATTGTCTACCAGCCCGTCAGCCTTGCTCAAGCGATGATTGGGGCAAAAGTTTGGCAACATCCCAAACCGCTAGAACCCGATCAAAAAGTCCAGATTGGCTTAGATCAAGACAAAATGCCGATCGCTCAAGTCGCAGCGTCAACTAGCTCAGTTTCAACCCATGATGAGAATATTTAAGTCATGCCTGATCCTCACCATCTAAGTGCAGTTCCCAACAATCTGCGTTCTCCAATTAAACCTTTGCGAGCCGTTGTGATCGGATTAGGCGAGGGTTCCGAACGGATTATGCTCCCTGCGATCGCGGCGCATCCGAATGTGGAACTAGTTGCAGCCTGCGATCTTAATCTGAACATGCGGCAACGAGCAGCCACAAAATGGCATATTCCTAAAGTCTATGATGACCCGATCTCAATGTTAGCAGCCGAGCAACCCGATATCACTGCTATTGCTACGCCACCTCTGACGCACTACGATTTGAGCTTATTGGCACTGAAGCACAATTCTCATCTGTATTGTGAAAAACCATTTATGCCCTCGTTACCAGAAGCTGATCACGTTATTGATCTGGCAAAACAGCAGGGACTCTGTGTTGGCGTAAATAGCCAATATTACCAAATGCCCATCTATCGTAAAGCCCAAGAAGTTTTAGATTCTGGTGATATTGGGCGTGTTTACCATATTGATGCATGGCAGCAGATGTACTTGCTGCCCGATGACGAAGGCGGCTGGAAAGCGGCTCTCCAGCCACGTCGAGTATTATTTGAGTTTGGAACCCATGCGATCGATCTGATCTGCCGTTTTTTCAACGCTTATCCTGAAGCTATCACTGCGAAAATAGCTCAAGTTCGTGCAGATGTTAACGCCGATGTTTGTATTAACCTGAGGCTAGATTTTGCAGAGAACCGCATGGCAAACATTATGTTTAATCGCATGAGTTATGCCCCTATTCGTTATTTTGAAATGCGTCTAAACTGTGAGAAAGCATCTGTCCGTACTTCTTTTGGTGGCGTAGCGAGACTAGATTTAGGCTGGAACAGTGAACAAAAAAAGCCCCGCTTCCGTTTTAGTTTTACGAAGGGCGGTGAAGTTCGCTTAGAAAAGTCTGGAAACTCAAAACATCTGCTAAATCAGCCAAATACTGCGGTTGGAGATGGTGCGATCGCGCAATTTTCCACTTTTGTCACAGCGCTTGCCCAAGAACACACGAGACTATCTTATGTTAGTCATGCTCGAGAAGTTCTCAGGGTTTTGCTCGCTGGTTATGAATCAGCTGAACAGGGAGGAGAACTAATCAGATTATGAACAATGCCAAGTCTTCCTGCCCAGTTTCTGTTGTGATTGGAGTACATAATGCAGCTTCAGTAATCAGTTCATGTTTAGAAGCGTTGCAAGCACAAATCCAAGGAACTAATGCCGAAATTATTATTGTTGATAGCTCCACTGATAAAACTGATCAAATAATTTGTGCGCAGTTTCCCGATCTGCAACTGCTCCATTTTGATCAGCCTTTAACCTTAGCGGAGTTAAGAGGTAAGGGAATTGCGATCTCAAAGGGGCATATTATTGCAATTCTTGATCCTTATTCGGTAGTGGCGCAAAATTGGTTATCTGAACTAATACGAGTACATTCAGAAACCCCAAATTTGATCATCGGCGGTACGGTTGATTTATTCAATGCCGAGCATCAAAACTTGTTAGCTTGGGCAGTCTATATTAACGAATATGGAATGTTCATGCCTCCCCTAGAAGCAGGCGCAATGGAAATTTTAGCAGGT
>JANNDZ010000014.1:0-10661 GCA_031378395.1 Pseudanabaena sp. OTE_75_metabat_487_sub | reverse complement strand
GTTTTATTAAATTTTTGATCCTTAGCTACAAATTTAAATTATGTTCAAGTAAGTTGGAGCAGTTGAATATAAAACCTTAAAACCTGCGGTGCACGCTGTGCGTGTGCCACAGGTTTTATTTCTGGTTTTATATTTAATTGCGCCTAGCGACTTAGTACACACCTAAAACTTAATTGATCAGGTAAAGAAAACTTACATAATTCAACAATCAATTCAAATTATGGCTATTTTGAATAGCCGCGTTTAAGATTCTTTGTGAAATGAATTGATGATTCCCGAATAGCCTGCTTTTCGTCTTCAGTTTTCTTTTCATAAACACTAGTCATTAATGACACTCTTCCATTCTCAGCAAAGCTATCACGATGCTGATCAACAAAATTCCAGTATAGATAATTAAATGGACAGGCAGAACTGCCTGTCTTTTGCTTCACATCATATTTGCATTGTGAGCAGCAGTTACTCATTTTATTGATGTAACTACCGCCTGAGACATAGGGCTTTGATGCAAGTACGCCACCATCAGCAAAGGTAGACATGCCTATGACATTAGGAAGTTCAACCCATTCGTAGGCATCGACATAGGCAAACCAAAACCAGTGATTTAGCTGACGGGGATCTGTGTTTGTAAGATTGCTAAAGTTACTCAAAACCATCAGTCTTTGAATATGATGCGAATAGCCATAAGTTAAAACATTAGTGATAGCATCCTTGAGACAGAGTAAATCTGTATTTGCATCCCAATAAAGTTGTGGTAAATCGTTAGTAAACCCAAAATAGTTGCTTTCTCTAACTTGTGGCATCTGTGCTTCGTAATAGACATGGATATATTCACGCCATCCCAAGATTTGACGAACAAAACCCTCAACAGAATTCAGAGGTGCTAATTTCTGTTCATAAGCTGCGATCGCTATTTCACAAAGCTCCTGTGGTAATAACAATCCATTATTAAGATAGGGCGATAGTACTGAATGGAATAAAAATGGCTCACCAACTTTGATCGCATCTTCATAGGCTCCAAAATTTACTAGGCGAGTTTCGATGAATGCTTGAGCTAGCTCTAAAGCGCGATCGCGAGTTACGGCATAGCCAAACTGGTCTAGTCTTCCAAAGTTATTGGGTAAGTAGTTTTTGATTAACTCGATTACTTCTTGCGTAATCACATCTGGTTCTATTAGTGGAATCTTAGGGATAGAGACATTTTTTGGCAGAGACTTACGATTTTCTTTGTCATAATTCCATGTACCTCCCACGGGCTTCCCATCTGCCATCAAGTAGCCAGTTTGCTTACGAAGTTCACGATAGAAATTTTCTAGTCGATAACCTTTTTTGATTTTAGATTTGAACTTCTCAGTATCCGCAATGAAAAAGTTATTGGGGATTATGGTAATGCGATCGCCAAATTCATCTGCTAGAGCTGCCATCTGCGATCGCGTATCCCATTCCGATGGCTGCATATAGGTAAGATTAATCTGAGTATATTGCCCTAAAAACTCTGCGATCGCATCAGCATGAAAGCCTTGAGTAAATAAATTCAATACAGGAAAGCCTTGGTTATGACAGGCGATCGCAAAGTGTCGCTGAGCACTAAGGATATAGACCAATTTTTGTTTATGGTGTGGAATTACTGTCGCATATTTTAAGGACTCGACAAAGATTAATAATGGCTTTTGGTCAAGTAATTTCTTAGGAAATACATCAAGATTTAGCTGATCGTAAAGAACAAATAGAGCGCGATCGCTAGTTTTTAATTTGTTTTTAAGAGACGATGCATTATTAATTTGCGCAAGAAATTCACGAGACGTTTCTATCATGACTTAATACAGTTTGATTGCTTGAAAAACACTATAGCGTTTCCCAGTCAAGGGAGGTACGGGTTTGTGTCTACCTTGCTATAAAATGCGTGATGTACACCTGCTAAAGTTGCTATGGTCACTCCTGAAGCTCTCCATGAATTACGCCAAATCCTCCGCAAAGGACAGCAACCGATGGCGGACTGGCGTGGTGGCGAATTGGCAGTGTCCGCAGTCCCAGGGGCAGGCAAATCGACAGGAATGGCAGTAGCCGCCGCGATCGCGATCGCCAATTTCAATCTGCATCGCCAGAAGCAATTAGTCATTGTCACCTTTACGAGATCGGCAGTCAGTAACATTCGCAAAAAAGTATCAGAGCATCTCAAAAATCTGCGTTTACCACAAAGTTCATTTACAGTTAGCACATTGCATAGCTTGGCGTACAACATTGCCAGTACCCATCGAGAGCTATCAGGATTTGGCTTAGGCGAAACCAAGATTATTTCGGAATCCCTCAAACAGAAATTAATTCGTAATGCCACAAATATCTGGGTAAAAGAGAATCCCAAGCTCTATGACCTATTGCTAGAAGGCAAAAATTTTGACGGCGAAGATACGGAACGATTGCGGCGACAGACGGTGTTGCGAACAGATGTATTACCGAGCTTAGCGAGAGAAGCGATCGCTACGGCTAAGAGTTCAGGATTAAGCGCGGCGCAGTTACGTGAAGCCGAAGCACCCGATGGCGGCGATATTTTGGCGATCGCAGCGGGACTTTATGAAACCTATGAGCGATTGTTGCGGCAAGAAGGAGCGATCGATTATGACGATATGATTTTGGGCGCGTTGCGCGTATTGAAAAATGAAGGTGTTCGCAAATATTGGCAAGAGCGGATTTTTGCTGTATTTGAAGATGAAGCTCAGGATTCTTCACCCTTGCAGACGGAGTTGCTAGAGATTTTGGCTCAGAATCCTCTTGAGGGCAAAAACCTGATGCGGGTTGGTGATCCGAACCAAGCGATTAACTCCACATTTACCCCTGCTGATCCGCGCTTTTTTAATGAATTTTGCGATCGCTGCAATATCAATTCTCAACTCTCAACTCTTGATCAAGCAGGACGCAGCACCAGAAATGTGATGCGAGCCGCAAACTATATGTTGCATTGGGTCAATCATTCGGAGTATGCCAAGATTGAGAATCCTTTCCGTTTGCAAAAAATTCGTCCTGTCGATGCGGATGACCCTCAAAAAAATGCGAATCCTGAACCGATAGGCAAAGGGGTAGAAATCTATTTGCCAAATACTGTCGATGATATTGAGCATGAGATTACGATGATCGGCGATCGCATTAAGCGATTGCATGAACAAGATCCTAAACTCAGTATGGCGATTTTAGTGCGTCAGCACAATCAAGGACGCTTTGTTGCGGAGTCTTTGGCATGGTTAACAAAAGAGCACGAAATTAAAATCTATGATGTCGAACAAAGCGATCGGAGATCGCGAGTCCCAATGGATATGTTGGCGATTTTGCAATTTATGGAGCGTCCCCATTCGCCTGACAATCTCAAAGCAGCGCTAGAAGTTCTCAAGGATCGCCAAAAAATTTCATCGCAACAGGATCTCAATGCCCTCGCTAGTAATCCCGAAAAGTTTCTCTATCCGACCTTATTAGATCCTGCTCTATCGCAACTTGCACAGGAAACTCAAGCCAAATGCATCGGCTTACTTCGCTCTAAAATCGAACTTCCGTTATACAACTTGATTCCATTTGTTGCGTTTACGCTCTATGACGAAGAGGCTGGGCTGCTCGCAACGGCGGACAAATTAGGCGATCGCCTCAATCAGCAACTTGTGGGCGGTTATTCGATGCAAACTGTAATCGAATCGCTACGAGAAATTGTCGAATCGGAAAACTTTGAAGCAGTCGAAGATGAGAATTTGGAAGGGCGTTATATGACTGGTGGACAGGTGACGCTGATCAGTTTGCATAAATCCAAAGGCTTAGATTGGGATGTGGTGTTCATGCCCTTTCTTCACAAACGCATTTGCCCAGGAGAAGCTTATATTCCTGAGTCTGTCAAGTTCCTAGGTGATTTTGGCTTGCCTGAAGTAACGCGATCGCAGATTAGATCGATCGTCCATAGCGATCACATTCCCAATGCAGAGGAAGCTTGGAAACAATGCAGTTATCTCAAACAAGCCGAAGAGTTTCGGCTACTCTATGTCGGCATGACCCGCGCCAAAAGACTTTTGTGGCTATCGGCGGCTCAATCCGCCCCATTCAGTTGGAATACCTTAGAAAACCGCACTGAAAATGCTGCCGTCTGCCCCGTGGTTATAGAACTAGCACGTAAATTTCCTGAGTTCATGTCCTGAAATATTCTTTTAAGGTAACTCCAAGGAAAAATTGATTCATACATACCTCAAGGATATTGCGGCGGGCTACGCCCGCCACAATATCCTTGAGGGGCGATTATTTTGTGTAAGTCCATAACCATGATTTTTTGGAAACCTATAGCAATAAAAGGTTTGCTTTTATGTCCTAGCTATTTCTTTTGTTGCTAAAGGAATACATACAAAATATCCTGCTAAATACTATGTTAATATAACTTTGCAAAACTTAAAGCATCTTTACCATCTGGTTTATGAGAGTACAACAGCCTTCCCGATTTTTAGTTAAAACTACCTGCTTGACGATCGCAACAGCGAGTCTTTTGGTTAGCCTTCCATCTTTTGCGATCGAATCTAACGTAACACCAACCATAAAAAAAGTAGCCGCTGCCCCAACAGGAAATATTGTTCAAGTTGCAGTTGCTAATGGATCTTTCAAGACTCTAGTTGCTGCCGTTAAAGCTGCTGGCTTGGTTGAGACCCTCTCAGGAAAAGGTCCATTCACAGTATTTGCACCAACTGATGAAGCATTTGCCAAGTTGCCCAAGGGTACTGTAGAGACACTACTGAAGCCAGAAAATAAAGCCATTTTGGTCAAGCTCTTGACTTACCATGTAGTCTCAGGCAAAGTCAACGCCAAGGATATTAAGGCTGGCTCTGTTTTAGTGCCAAGTGTTGCAGGTAGTTCAATCAAGGTTACAAAGACCGCTAAAGGAGTTGTGATTGACAGTTCCAAGGTTGTTGTAGCCGATGTAAAAGCTTCCAACGGTGTTGTTCATGTAATTGATACTGTATTACTTCCACCAGACCTGTTTTAATCTGAAATCTGCCTAGCCAGGTTTCCAGTTAAAAAATAGAGTTTCAACACTTAGTGCTGAAACTCTATTTTTTATGCTGATCGCATTAATAGGCTAATCCGTTTTAGAGACTAATTTACTCCCAAAACGTATACTTTAACGACCTGTCCAACTTTGATGATGAAGAGTAAGGGCAATACATGAATTGCCCTTACTCTTCACATTGTTGATGCTAAAATATGCCTTGATATTTTGTCAGGAAAAGAATATATGGCAACCAGACGCAGCGATAGTGCATTTCCGATTGGTTATAACCGAGATACCGATAGCTTGATTGAAGGAATGACTAAACGTGAATATTTTGCGATTATGATCATGCAGGGATACACAACAGCCAATACCAAATTTGAAGATGAGTACCAAAAAGCACGTCTATCGGTTGCTGAAGCTGATGCTTTGATCGATATTCTTGCATATGAAGTAAATCCATTAAAGCCCGAATAATTTTTTATAAAACTTGCAAAGCAAGTTTTATAAAAAATTATTCGGGCTTTAATTATGACAAATGCCATAGGTAATGAGTTAATTTATGTTTGCCCGATCGCTTAATCAAATATTTAATCGAAAAGCCCAGAAGCTCACCGTTTGTCAGCTTGGCAATCCAGCTTTGCGGGAAATTGCTAAACCGATCGCAGATGTAAGTGATCGCGAAATTCAACAGTTAATTGACGAGATGTTCTTTACCCTAAAAGAAAGTAATGGTGTTGGCTTAGCCGCACCTCAAATTGGGAGATCGCTCCAATTAGTCATCGTTGCTTCGCATCCCAATCAGCGCTATCCTCATGCGCCACAAATGGAACCAACGGCGATGATCAATCCCAAGATTATTTCCTATTCAGGACAAACCGAAAAAGACTGGGAAGGATGCCTCTCAGTACCGATGATTCGGGGGCTTGTGCCACGCGATCGCGAGATAGAAGTTGAATATACAGATCGTCAAGGCGATCGGCAAGTTACCAAACTAACTGATTTTGTGGCAAGAATCTTTCAACATGAATATGATCATCTTGAAGGAAAAGTCTTTTTAGATCGCGTCGAAAATACTCTTGATCTTGCAACAGAAGCGGAATATCAAAAATTATGGCAGTAATCAAAAATGTTTTGGGCGAAAATCTGTCGCTATGCTGCTCATCGCCAGTCACAGGGTTTTATCGCGACGGATTTTGTCAAACAGGCGATAACGATTTGGGAGTTCATGTTATTTGCGCTGAAGTCACTGATGAGTTTCTTGCCTATACCAAATCTCAAGGTAATGATTTAGGAACGCCTGCGCTAATGTTTAATTTCCCAGGATTAAAGGCAGGCGATCGCTGGTGTTTGTGTGCGTCGCGATGGAAGGAAGCACTAGAAGCAGGGGTTGCCCCGCCCGTAGATCTCACCGCTACCCACGAAGCAGCTTTAAAAATTGTGTCTCTTGACCAATTACAACAATACTCAATTTAGAAACGCAAAAGACTCGCAAAACGAGTCTTTTGTGAGATCGGGAATTAGTACTACTTCTTGATAGGAGCTAATGCTTCAAATTTCTTCTTCTGTTCAGCCGTCAGAATACTTACAAACTGATTGCGACGCTCCATCATTACAACTGCAATCTTCTTCTTTTGATCAGCTGTCAAGTTTAAACTTTGAAGAGTAGCTCCAAACCCTTGCTTTGCTTTTAATGATGCCTCTAGCTTTTTGCGCTGTTCAGGAGTGAGGTATAGAGCAATTTTTTTGGTGCTTTCAGTAAAGATCTTCAAAGCCTTTTGTTTTTGGTCAGCCGTCAAATTCAACTTTTGAGCCAATGTCTCTGGTGCAATGTCCCCTTCAGCCTTAACAACACTCTTCATACCTGCATCTGCATTTGGAGCGCTAAAAGCTGGCATAGTTTTCAAAACTAAACCTGAACAAAATAGTACACAGGTGGTAAGGATAAGAGAATTTAATTTTTTCATGATTTATTTGGTTGAAATTAATCGAATTTGCGATCGCAATTTTAAGTTAGCTTGCTTAGCTGTCGGATTCTAACTCACAGTGATAGGGCTTAGATATAAACCGCGATACATTGATGCTGCCTTTGTGGGATTAGGTATTGGTGACTACAAACAATCTTTACAAATTTGATCCCAAGCTAAAACAGGATCAGGTGCAGATGTAATCGGTCTACCGATTACTAAATAATTAGCACCCGCCGCGATCGCATCTTTGGGAGTCATCACTCGACTTTGATCGCCAACTGCGGCTCCTGCAGGACGAACCCCAGGTGTAACGAAACAAAAATCATCGCCAAGAAGCGATCGCAGCTTCGCCACTTCATGGGGTGAACAAACCGCACCTGTGAGTCCACTGGCTTGAGCGTTTAAAACCATTTGCGAAACATATTCTGTTATTTCAAGCGATACCTTGAGATCCTTGGCTAGTTCGGGAGCAGAAATACTCGTTAATAGCGAGACTGCCAAAAGTTGCGTTGAAGAGCCTTGGACTTCGGCTTGTGCAGCTTGCATCATGGCTTTTCCCCCTGAAGCATGAATTGTTAGGAAATCCGCACCATATTTTGTCGCTACTCGACATGCCGAAGCGACTGTATTGGGGATGTCATGCAGCTTTAAATCTAGAAATATCTTTTTATCTCTTGCCTTCAATTCGCGCAAAATCGTACTACCATCGGCGATAAATAGCTCTAGTCCAACTTTCCAGAAACTCACTTGGGGTAAGCGATCGCATAAATTTAGAGCTTCGTTAGCAGATGGGACATCCAACGCCACAATAATTTTTGTTTGGGGATCTGCTTCAGGGTTAAGGTTTATTTTCATTGCTTTATCGCAAATTTGAACGATACTAGAACTTAATCCTATTACGTGTTGGCGTTTGCGAGGATCTATGCGAGCGGTATTGATGGCAGGCGGTTCAGGAACGAGATTACGCCCACTTACTTGCGATATGCCAAAACCGATGGTATCGGTGCTAAATCGTCCCATTACCGAACATATTCTCAATTTATTGAAGCGTCACGGCATTAGAGAAGTAATTGCTACGTTGCACTACTTACCCGATGTAATTCGCGAACATTTTGGTGATGGCTCGGATTTTGGCGTAAACATGATGTACGTGGTTGAAGAAGATCAACCACTTGGAACTGCTGGCTGCGTCAAAAACGTGGAAAGTCTCTTAGATAGTACTTTTATTGTCATTAGTGGCGATAGTATTACTGACTTTGACCTCACAGCTGCGATCCAATTTCATCGCCAAAAGAAATCAAAAGCTACCTTAATTTTGCGCCGAGTAAGCGATCCCATGGCTTTTGGAGTGGTGATTACTGACGAGCAAGATCAAATTCAAAGATTTATGGAAAAACCTTCAACGAGCGAAGTTTTTTCCGATACTGTCAACACTGGTATTTATATTCTTGAACCTGAAGTTTTAGATTTTTTACCAGCTAATCAACCAAGTGACTTTTCTACAGATCTGTTTCCCCTTTTACTGTCTAAGGGCGTGCCAATGTATGGCTATATTGCCAATGGTTATTGGTGCGATATTGGCTCCTTAGATGCCTATCGACAAGCTCAGTATGATGCGATCAGAGGGAGAGTTCACTTAGATCTAGATTATGTGCAATTACGGACAGGATTGTGGATTGGCAAACATACCGTTATTTCGCCCACCGTCCAGATTGAGCCACCTGTGTTGATTGGTAGCAATTGCTCAATTGGAGATCGCACCAAAATTTCCGCAGGCACAATCATCGGCGATCGCGTCACGATTGGCACAGATTGCGATCTCCAGCGTCCGATTATTGGCAACAGCGCCATGATTAGTGAAGAATGTCACCTTTGGGCCTGCACGATCTCCCGCAATGCTCGCATTAGTCGCCGCGCTCATGTAATGGAAGGAGCCGTGGTTGGCTCCAACTCAGTCATCGGGGAAGAGGCAAGAGTTTTCCCGAATGTGCGAATTTGGCCAAGCAAACATGTAGAAGCAGGTGCAACCCTAACCACAAACTTGATTTGGGGAGCAATGGCTTCACGCAATTTGTTTGGGCAATATAGCGTGTCTGGCTTAGCCAATGTGGATATTACGCCCGAATTTGCAGTGAAGCTTGGTGCAGCCTATGGTGCTACTCTGCGCCCTAATTCCCATGTAATGGTTTCAAGAGATCAACGCACGATTTGTCGAATGTTAACGCGATCGCTGATTTCGGGACTAATGTCTGTGGGCATTAACGTAGAAAACCTTGAGGATACAGCGATCCCAATCGTGCGATTTATTGCCCCCAGCCTAGGCGTTGTTGGTGGCATCCATGTGCGCGTTCATCCCGATCGCAATGACTGCGTAATGATTGAGTTTCTCGATGCTGATGGGATCAATATCAACAAATCCGCAGAGAAAAAGATTGAAGGTACTTTTTTTAAAGAAGATTTCCGTAGAGCAAGAATCGAAGAAATTGGTGAAATTAGTTATCCCACTCGCGTTTTAGATTATTACAACAGTGGCTTTGCGAAAAATATTGACGTTGAGTCGATTAGGTTTAGTGATTGCAAAAAAATTGTCATCGATTATGTGTATGCAGTTTCAGGTGCAGTTTTACCAAGAATTTTAGGTAAATTTAGCACCGATGTGGTGGTTCTCAATGCTAGTCTCAATGAAATCGCCCCCACACCTGCAGATCGCGAAAAAATGTTGACCCAACTAACCGATGTGGTCAAGGCAGTAAGAGCAAATTTTGGCGTACAAGTCTATGCTAATGGCGAGAAATTTATCTTGATCGATGAATTAGGCAAACCTATTCGCGATGAAGTCTTAACTGGATTAATGGTGGAAATGGTACTGATGGCGCAGGGTGGCGGTACGATAGTCGTTCCTGTTTCCGCATCGGGCATGGTAGAACTGATAGCCGAAAAACATGGTGGCAAAGTGATTCGTACTCGGGCAAATCCGACAGCTTTGATGGCGACTTGCCATAGCCATGAAGGTGTAGTGCTTGGTGGTTCCGCAGAAATGGGATTTATCTTCCCGCAGCTCCACCCTGGGTTTGATGCCATGTTTAGCATTGCCAAGATCATGGAATGGATCACCCTGCAAAAGCGAACGCTATCGCAAGTAAGAATACATTTGCCTCGTTGCCATTTTCGCAAACAGGTCGTGCGTTGCCCTTGGAGTATCAAAGGTACACTCATGCGCCATTTAGTCGAATCTTACGGGCGCGAAAAAATAGAGCTGATTGATGGAGTGAAAGTTTTTTATAGCGATCGCGATTGGGTTTTAGTTTTACCTGACGCTGGTGATCCACTTGTGCATGTTTTTGCAAATGGATTTGATACGCCATTAAGTAGTGGACAAGCATGGGCTGAGCGTAGTATTGAAGATTTTTGCAGTCATATTGATGGTTTCTGCAAGATTCAAGTAGCTCTATCCAAAGATTCTGTGCTTTTAGACAATTAAGTACTTGTCAAAAAATCTCTTGATCAATTACGAATTACGAATTACGAATTGTGCTAAAAGATTTTTTGGAAATGGGTTGACAAAACCCCGCCACCCTTTGCTATAGTAATTACCGCGCAATCAAAGAAATTTAGAAAACGCATCAACCCACTGTTGGGGTGTCGCCAAGTGGTAAGGCATCTGGTTTTGGTCCAGACATTCCGAG